>CAYYFR010000021.1:34244-40603 GCA_964470865.1 uncultured Burkholderiales bacterium
ATCGAAGCGCACACGGTTGGGCGAGGGATGATCCAGCGCGAACACCGACTCGGCGCGCGAGGAGGCGATGCCGGCACCGTAGATGCGGGTGGCGGCGCCTTCGCGCACCAGTCCGAATTCAACCGTGTACCAGTAAACGCGCGCCAGCAGCTCCAGGGTCCCCAGCCGCTGCGCGCGCAGACCGCCCATGCCGTAGGCCTGCACGAAGTCGGCCATGACCGGATTCATCAGCATCGGCACATGACCGAATACGTCGTGAAACACGTCCGGCTCTTGCAGATAGTCGAGCTGGTGCGGTTGGCGAATGAAGTTGCCGGCGGGAAAACGGCGCTGCGACAGGTGCTCGAAAAAAACCTCGTCCGGCACCAGCCCGGGCACCGCCACCACTTGCCATCCGGTGCGCCGCATCAGCACCTCGGAAAGCCGGCTGAAATCGGGAATGGCGTCAGCGCCGATCGGCAAGTCGCGCATGCCGGCCACGAACGCGTCGCAGGCACGGCCCGGCAGCAGGCGCGACTGCCGCTCGAACAGCGTCTTCCACACAGCGTGTTCGGCCGCGGTGTAGGCCTCCCAACCCTGCGCGATGGTCCAATCGGACGCGCGCACTGCGCCCGCATCAGCGTGCATCGCTGCCGCGTCGGTCACTGGCTCAGGCAGCGCCATGGGACGCTGCATCGGCAAAGCGCGCCAGGTCGATGTCGCGCTGGGTCACGCCGCCGGCGTCGTGGGTGGTGAGCGTGACCTCGACCCGGTTGTAGACATTGAACCATTCGGGGTGATGGTCGTGGCGCTCGGCATACAGCGCCACGCGCGTCATGAAGGCAAAGGCCTGGTTGAAATCGGCAAACTTGAAATCGCGTCGCAGAGCGGCGCGCGCGCTGTCGAAGCGCCAACCGGTCAGGGTTTTCAAGTGTTGCGCAACAGTATCGGCATCGAGTGGTTTCATGGCGCCAACAGCTTTCGGAAAGTTTCGTGGGGATTACGCGGAGGCCAGCACGCCGCGGCGCATCTGGTCGAGCTCGATCGACTCGAACAGGGCCTTGAAGTTTCCCTCGCCGAAGCCCTGGTCACCCTTGCGTTCGATGAATTCGAAGAAGATCGGCCCCAACTGGTTCTCGCTGAAGATCTGCAGCAGCAAGGCACCGGCCTTGCCGTCGATCAGGATCTTGCGCTGCTTGAGCTCCGCCACCGCTTCACCGTGGCCGGGAATGCGCTTGTCGACCAGTTCGTAATAGGTATCGATAGTATCGAGCAGGCGCACGCCGGCGGCGCGGTGCGCGTCGACCGTGGCATGGATGTTGGACGAGCCGAGCGCCACATGCTGGATGCCTTCGCCGTGATACGCAACCAGGTACTCCTGGATCTGGCCCTGGCGCTCGTTGCCTTCCTCGTTGATCGGGATGCGGATCTTGCCGCAGGGGCTCACCATGGCCTTGGACTTGACGCCGGTGACCTGGCCTTCGATATCGAAGTAGCGTGCCTGGCGAAAATTGAACAGTCGCTCGTAGAAGCCGGCCCATTCATCCATGCGCCCGCGATGCACGTTGTGCGTGAGGTGGTCGATGTTGACCAGCCCGTGGCCCTGGGGGTAGAGCTGCGCGCCGGGCAGGGGTTCGAAGTCGACGTCGTAGAAGCCGATATTGCCGATCTCGCCTTCCTGCGCGCCGCTTTTGCCGCGCCAGCGGTCGATGAAGTAGATCACCGAGTCACCGATGCCCTTGATGCCCGGAATATTGAGCTCGCCCGGGCCGCTGTTGCCCTCGAAACCCCAGGCGCCCATTTCCAGCGCACGGTGATAGGCCTGCGCCGCATCCTGCACGCGAAAGGCAATCGCACATATCGACGGGCCGTGCAGGCGCGCAAAGCGCTGCGCGAACGAATTCGGTTCGGCGTTGATGATGAAGTTGATGCCGCCCTGGCGATACAAGGTCACATTCTTGCGACGATGTCGGGCGATCGCCTTGAAGCCCATGCGCTCGAACAGCGCGGCCATCGCCGCGGGGTCCGGCGCGGCGTATTCGATGAACTCGAACCCGTCGGTGCCCATCGGATTGTCGACTGAAGTGTCGCTCCGGGCTGCAGACGGTACAGGGGAATCGGGTGGGTTCATGGCGGCCTCGGGCAATTGCAGGATGGGGGTAAAAACGAAATTCTATGCCGAACGGTGCGCAAGGTGATTGCAATATGGAATCAATAAAGGCATATTTGCGCAATAATGTTGCTTTTTATATTGATCCTGCGCAACTCATGAACAGCCTGGCCCTTGACCGCGTCGACCGCCGCATCCTCGAACTATTGCAAAACGACGGCCGCATGTCGAACCAGGAACTGGCCGAGAAGGTCAACCTGACACCGGCACCGGTGCTGCGGCGCGTGCGCGCCCTGGAGGAGGCCGGCCTGATCCGCCAGTACGTGGCGCTGCTCGACCCTGCCCGACTCGGCCTGGGCCTCCTGGCCTATGTCACGGTCAAGCTGGAAAAGAAGGGCCGCATGCCGATCGAGCAGTTTCGCCGCGCCGTGCAGACCTGGCCCGAAGTGGTGGCCTGTCACTCGATGACCGGCGACATGGACTACCTGCTGCGCGTCTACGTCGAAGATCTCGACCACTTCAACCGCTTCATCATGAACGCGGTGTTGAAGCAGTCCGGCGTGGTGGATGTCAAATCAAGCTTCGCGCTGGAACGCGTCAAGGACACGACCGCGCTGCCGATTCCAGGCTGAGGCAAACCACTGGGGCGAGTCGATTCGCCTGGCAGGCAAGGAGGATGCACATGATCGCATGGGCTATCACGGTGGGACTGGCCGGTGTCGCGCTACTGGCGATCGGTTCGAACTGGGCCGGCATGCTGGGCTTGCTGCGCCCCTTGCGCGGCACAGCCGCCCGCAGTTTCTCGCCGATCCCGCTGATCGGCGGGGTGCTGGGTGCGGCGGCGCTGGCAAGTGCGCCCGTTGAGATGTTGAACCGCTGGTTCTGGCTGCCGCTGCTGCTCGACCCGGGCACCGGCCTGTACCTGTTGGCCCTGGCCGGCAGCGGCATCAGGCATGCCTGGACCGCGCGCGTGGCTGCACGAAGCCGCGCAACCGAGACTCTTCGCGCAAGCCACGCCTGGCGCACACCCGCCTTTCGCATACGCGCATGCGCGAAGTACGCTCGTTCATTTTCGCCGCGCCGCTACGCAACCTGATGTTCCTGGCGGTAGTACTGGTACACGGATTTCGACGGCTGTTGCCGCCGTATTGAATCAAATCAGGCGCCTGGGTCACCCGGCGTATACCCCGCATCGCGAATCGCCGCCTCGATCACGGCGCCCGGCAACCCCGATTCAACCCTTACCTGATGCGTCGCGAGGTCGGTCTCGACCGCTGCGCCGGCATCGACCGCATGCACCGCCTTGGTGATGGTCGCGACGCAGTGGCCGCAGGTCATGTCCTTGACTTGAAATGTAAGCATCTTGAATTCCCGATTGATGGTCCAGACTCGATTCTGAACCTTCCCATGCTTGGAATGTCAACCAATCGATGAGAATCAAGCTTGCGCGCCGCCGAACTTAGCCTTTGCCAAGCATGAATGCGATCATCGCTTGACATTCCCATGATGGGAAGCTTGAAACTGGCGACCAAGCGAATCACAAGGCGGAACACAACAGCATCATGAGCACCACCTTCACACTGCCGATCAGCGGCATGACTTGCGCCTCATGCGTCGGCCGGGTCGAAAAATCACTGGCCAAGGTACCGGGAGTGGAAAGCGTCGCGGTCAACCTGGCTACCGAAGCGGCAACCGTAACCGGCGGCAACGGCGTGACCGGCAATCTGCTGGCGCAGGCGGTGGACGCCGCCGGCTATGCGGTGCCGCACGAAGACATGCTGCTCGACATCCACGGCATGACCTGCGCTTCGTGCGTGGGCCGGGTCGAAAAGGCACTCAAGGCGGTGCCCGGGGTGGTCGGTGCCGAGGTCAACCTGGCCACCGAACGCGCCACCGTGCATGCCTACAAGGGCGCGGTGTCCCAGGCCTTGCTGGTGGCAGCGGTAACGCGCGCCGGTTACCGGGCCGCGCCGCCTACGCAGGCGCCAGCCGATGCCGACCCGGCCGCCAGCGCCGCCGCCCGTGCATGGCGCGAGCGCCTGCCGGTGATCGCCAGTGCCCTGCTCTCGCTGCCGCTGGTCGTGCCGATGGCAGGCGAGATGGCCGGGCAGCACTGGATGTTGCCGGCCTGGATGCAGTGGCTGCTGGCAACGCCGGTGCAGTTCTGGTTCGGCGCGCGCTTCTACCGCGCCGGCTGGGGTGCGCTCAAAGCCGGCACCGGCAACATGGACCTGCTGGTGGCGCTTGGCACCTCAGCCGCCTACGGCCTGTCGATCTACTTGTGGCTGACCGACCAATCGGGCATGCCGCACTTGTATTTCGAATCGGCGGCAGTGGTGATAACACTGGTGCTCCTGGGCAAGTTTCTGGAGGCGCGCGCCAAGCGCCAGACCACCGAGGCGATCCGCGCCCTGCAGGCCCTGAAGGTGCCCACGGCGCGGGTGCGGCGCGCCAATGGCCAGAATGACATCGCACTCGACGCAGTGGTGCTGGGCGATATCGTCGTGGTCAAACCGGGCGAGCGCATCGCCGTTGACGGCATCATCATCGAGGGCGCGACCCACGCCGACGAATCGATGATCACCGGCGAGTCCTGGCCGGCGGCAAAAAAAGTGGCTGACCGGGTCACCGGCGGCACCCTGAACGGCGAAGGCCTGATCGCGGTGCGCACCACCGCCATCGGGGCTGAGACGGCGCTCTCGCGCATCATTCGCCTGGTCGAATCGGCGCAGGCCAAAAAAGCGCCGATCCAGCGCATTGTCGATCGCGTCAGCGCGGTGTTCGTGCCGGTGGTGGTGGTGGCCGCAGCCGTTACCCTGCTCGGCTGGGGCCTCTACGGCGGCAACTGGACCACCGCCTGGCTCAACGCGGTGGCGGTGCTGGTGATCGCCTGCCCGTGTGCGCTGGGCCTTGCCACACCCACCGCGATCATGGCCGGCACCGGGGTGGCGGCGCGCCACGGCATCCTGATCCGCGATGCCGAGGCACTCGAAGTCGCGCACGCGGTCAGGGTGGTCGCCTTCGACAAGACCGGCACGCTCACTATCGGCCACCCGGTATTGACGGCGATCGAAGGCAATGACCGCAGCACCGGCGAAGTGCTGCGCCTGGCCGCTGCGCTGCAGGCCGGCAGCGAGCACCCGCTGGCGCGTGCGGTGGCAGAGGCTGCGGCGCGTGACAACATCGAGGTGCCGGCCATGCACGAATTCGCTGCCCTGCCCGGTCGCGGCGTGACCGCAATGGTCGAAGGCCGTCGCTTGAAGCTGGGTGCTGCGCGCCTGTTGCGCGAGGAAGGCCTGACGCCCGGCGCGTTGGCCGGGCGCGGCGCGCAACTCGAAGCACAGGGGAATACGGTTTCCTGGCTCAGCGAACCGGGTCGCGTGCTGGGCCTTTTGGCCTTCGGTGACACCATCAAGCCCGCCGCCGCCGACGCCATCCGGCGCCTCACCGAACAAGGCATCGATACGGTTCTTCTGACCGGCGACAACGCAGGGGCTGCCCAGGCAGTGGCCGACCGCCTGGGCATTCGCAGCGTAAGGTCCGAAGTGTTGCCGGCCGACAAGGCCGAGGTGATCACCGCGCTCAAGGCGCAGGGGCGCATTGCGATGGTGGGCGATGGCATCAACGACGCGCCGGCGCTGGCTGCGGCCGATGTGGGCATTGCCATGGCCACCGGCACCGATGCCGCCATGCACGCCGCCGGCATCACCCTGATGCGCGGCGATCCGCTGCTGGTGGCCGACGCGATCGCGATCTCGCGTCGTACCTACAGCAAGATCCGCCAGAACCTGTTCTGGGCGTTCATCTATAACGCGCTCGGCATTCCGCTGGCTGCCTTCGGCATGTTGAACCCGATGCTGGCCGGCGCGGCGATGGCGTTCTCCAGCGTGAGCGTGGTGTCGAATGCCTTGCTGCTCAAGCGCTGGCGCCCGGCATTGCACAAGACCTACGAAACGTAAATCATGGAACAGCCAACCAATAGCTATCCGGTCAACATCGGCGCTGCGGCCAGCGCCTCCGGTGTCTCGGCCAAGATGATCCGCCACTATGAGGAGATCGGCCTGATTCCGCCCCCTGGGCGCACGCATTCCGGTTACCGTGTGTATGCCGAGGCCGACGTGCACATGCTGCGCTTCGTCCGCCGCGCGCGCAATCTGGGCTTTTCGGTCCGGCAGATCGAAGCGCTGTTGAGCCTGTGGCGCGACCGCCGCCGCGCCAGCAGCAAGGTAAAGGCCCTGGCGCTTTCGCACATGGCAGAACTCGATGCGCG
>CAYYFR010000021.1:40703-48954 GCA_964470865.1 uncultured Burkholderiales bacterium
CTGCTCCTGTGCAAGGTGCATTGCCAGAACGCGGTACAGACCCTGGATCATCCGCATGCGCAAATGGCCGACGACGCCAACCACGCCTATCTGGTGGTTGCCGCATGCGCGAGCCTCGCCGGCCGTGGCACAGTTCCGCCTGCGGCCAATCGGGCGGAAGCAACGCATCACGGCGGCGCTCCGCCGCTTTACCAGAGTACCGCGCGCCTGCGCATTTGACTCCCTGACGTTTTGACTGCGCGAGCCTGCGCCTGAAGGCGCGCCCACATTCATTGGTCGTCAAGGAGTCCTCATGCTTTTGAAACACCGACCGCGCTTGGCCGTCGTCGCCAGCGCACTGCTGATCGGCACGGTACAGGCGCAAACCTTCGTCGCACCACCCAAACACCAGTCCGCGCTGCGCGACTACCAGGGCTATCGCGACGAAAAGCCCGCCAACTGGCGCGACGTCAACGACACCATGGCGGTGCTGGGCGGCCACAACGCGCACTTGCGCGAAATCGAGAAAAGCGTCACAGCCAACGGGACCGTGCTTGCGATCGACCGTGCCGCCGGCCGGGTGCGCATCGACGCTGACGCCATCAAGCCGCTGGGCTGGCCCGCCGGCATCGCTTTCTGGCAATTGAAGGCGCCCTCCCTGGCCGACCAGGTCAAACCCGGCGAACGGATTGCCTTCACGCTCGAAAAAGACGGCGACGTCTACCGCATCACCGGCTTCGCACGCGGCGCGGCACCCGCGCCAAAACCCATGCAGGCTGCCGATCCGCACGCCGGGCATCGGCCTGGAGAGCGCAAATGAAACAGCCAACGATACGCCCGCTGGGCATGGCGGCTTTTGCCATCATGCTGGGCGGTTGCGCCACTTTCTCCGAGGATCGCGGCTTTGGCCTGACCCAGCAGACGGCTGCGCAACGCCTCGGCCGCGACGCCGTGTGGATCAGGAGCGACAGCGATGCGCAAAGCGTGCGGCAGAAGGTCACGGCACTGCTGGCGCAGCCGCTGTCGGCCGACGACGCGGTGCAGATCGCCCTCTACAACAACCCCGGCCTGCAGGCCACCTACGCGGAACTGGGCATTTCCGAGAGCGACCTCGTATCTTCCGGCCGCATCGACAACCCGCGCTTTGCCTTCATGCGGGTGATCAATCGCGAGAATGACGTCAAGATCGAAAGCCTGCTGTCGTTCGGCGTGATGTCGCTCATCACCCTGCCGCTGCGCATGGAGGCGGCCGGCCGCCGCTTCGAAGGCACGCGCCGCGCGGTCACCGCCGAGATGCTGCGCACCGCCGCCGATACTCGCAAGGCCTGGGTCCAGGCGGTGGCCGCGGCGCAGACCCTGCAGTACATGGCGCAGGTGAAGGAGTCGGCCGAAGCGGGCGCCGAACTGGCACGGCGCATGGCGCGCGCCGGCAACTTCGCGCGTCTGACGCAAATGCGCGAGCATGCCTTCTATGCCGATGCCGCCGCGCAGATGGCGCGCGCCCAGCATGCGGCCACGGCCGGGCGCGAACAACTCACCCGCCTGATGGGCCTCACCGATCCTGCTTCGTTCAGTCTGCCGCAGCGCCTGCCGGACCTGCCGGGCGCGGCGCGCGACGAAGACGCAATTGCCAGGGAAGCCCTGCAGGAGCGTCTCGACATTGCAGCCGCGCGCCTTGAGGCGGAATCGCTGGCCGCATCACTCGGTTTGAGTCGCATCACGCGCTTCACCAATGTGCTGGAGATCGGCCGCGCCCGCGTCGACGAAGGGCGCGAGCCGCGCAAGCGCGGCTGGGAAGTGGGCTTCGATATTCCCTTGTTCGACTTCGGCGGCGCACGCATCGCCGGCGCCGAGGCGCGCTACATGCAGGCAGCCGAGCGGATTCGCGAAATCGCGGTCACCGCGCAGAGCGAAGTGCGCGAAGCCTATTCCAGTTATCGCACCCAGCACGACCTGGCGCGCCACTATCGCGACGAAATCGTGCCGCTGCGCAAGAAGATCTCCGACGAGATGCTGCTGCGCTACAACGGCATGTTGAAAAGCGTGTTCGAACTGCTGGCCGACTCGCGCGAGCAGGTGCTGGCGGTCAACGCCACCATCGAGGCACAGCGTGATTTCTGGCTGGCCGAGTCGGATCTGCAAATGGCCCTGATCGGCAAGCCTTCGGCCTTGGGCCTTGGCGGCGCCATGACACCGATGCCAGCCAAGCCGGCCGGCGGCGGGCATTGATGCCATGACAAGCATGAAAACCACACCCATGAACACCTCCGCACCCGCACGCCGCCGCTTCTTCGCGCAAGGGGCCGGCATTGGCGCTGCGTTGATCGGTGCCGCCGCCGTCTCGCGCGCGGCCCAGGCCGCAGTGCCCGAGGCGCCGCTGCGTGATTCGGCCGCCACCGTCATTACCCCACCGCCTTCCAAAGGCAGGCCCTACAACCCGGTGGTCACCCTCAACAGCTGGACCCTGCCATGGCGCATGAAAGACGGCTACAAGGAATTTCACCTGATCGCCGAACCGGTGCGGCGCGAAATCGCCCCCGGCATGACAGCCAACCTGTGGGGCTACAACGGCCAGTCGCCGGGGCCGACCATCGAGGTGGTCGAAGGCGACCGCGTACGCATGTTCGTCACCAACAAGCTGCCCGAGCACACCACCATCCACTGGCACGGCCAGCGCCTGCCCAACGGCATGGATGGAGTTGGCGGCCTCAACCAGCCGCAGATCAAGCCCGGTGAAACCTACGTCTACGAATTCATCGCGCGCCGGGCGGGAACCTTCATGTATCACCCGCATGCGGACGAAATGACGCAAATGGCAATGGGCATGATGGGCTTCTGGGTCACTCACCCGAAAGACCCGCGCTTCATGCCGGTGGATCGCGATTTCTGCTTTTTGTTGAACGCCTATGACATCGACCCCGGCAGCGCCACCCCGCAGATCAACACCATGCTCGATTTCAACCTGTGGACCTGGAACAGCCGCGCTTTCCCTGGCATCGATGCGCTGGTGTGCCGCATGGGCGACCGCGTGCGCATCCGCGTCGGCAACCTGACCATGACCAACCACCCGATGCATCTGCACGGGCACGAATTCGTGGTCACCTGCACCGACGGCGGCTGGACCCCGCCATCGGCACGCTGGCCCGAAGTCACCACCGACATCGCGGTAGGCCAGATGCGCGCCTTCGAGTTCGAAGCCACCGAACCCGGCGACTGGGCGTTCCACTGCCACAAGAGCCACCACACCATGAACCCGATGGGGCATGGCGTGCCCACCATGATCGGCGTCGACCATCGCGGCATCGCCGCGAAGATCAACAAGCTGGTGCCCGACTACATGGTGATGGGCGAGCGCGGCATGGCCGACATGGGCGAGATGGAAATGCAGATCCCCGACAACACCCTGCCGATGATGACCGGCCAGGGCCAGTTCGGGCCGATCGAGATGGGCGGCATGTTCACCACCTTGAAAGTGCGCGAGGGCCTGGCGCGCGGCGACTACAAGGACCCCGGGCCTTACAAGTTTCCCGCCAACACGGTGGCGTACAAATGGACAGGGGAGTCCTTGAACCCGACCCGCGCTCCGACCTCGCGCATGACCGAGATCAACCCGAACACCGGCAAGGCCGTCGGGGCCGTCAAGGAAATCGAAGTCACGGTTCGCAAACCCGCCGGCGGACATGCCGGCCATTGAAAGGAGTTGCACATGAAACCGCTGCATGCCTTGATTGCTGCCGCCCTGGCTGTACCCGCAAGCATTGCGCTGGCGCACGGCGACACTGATCACGGGAAAAAAAGCGTCGCCAGGCCGCTCTCCAGGGAGGAGCATGCTTTCGGACGCGAGGGGAATCCGAAAAAAGCCGGCCGCACCATTCGCGTCGACATGGCCGACAGCATGCGCTTTACGCCGGGGGAGCTGACCATCAAGCGCGGCGAGACGGTCAGGTTCGTGGTCTCCAACAGCGGAAAAGTGATGCACGAAATGGTCATTGGAACCGAAACGGCGCTGCGCCTGCATGCGGAGCAGATGAAAAAGCACCCGACCATGGAGCACGATGAGCCTTACATGGCGCATGTAAAGCCCGGTGCGAAGGAAGAAATCACCTGGACCTTCACCAAGGCCGGAAAGTTCATGTACGGCTGCCTGATTCCCGGCCATTTCGAGGCCGGGATGAAGGGCGCGATCAATGTGGTCGCGAAGTAGTCCGGCAATAGCCATTCGCTTTGTTCAAACAGCAATGCCACTTTCAAGGAGCGCAACATGAAACATCCAATCGTCGGCCTCTTCACCACCGTTGTCCTGGCATCGATTGCGGCCACCAGCGCGATCGGCGCCGCCGACCACACGAGCCATGCGGGCCAGGGCGACGACGCCAGGCCTCTCGTAATCGCCCAGGCCGGTGCTGCCATGACGGACGGCGAAGTACGCAAGATCGACAAGGGGCAAGGCAAGATCACGCTCAAGCACGGCGAGATCAAGAACCTCGACATGCCGCCGATGACCATGGTGTTCAAGGTCAAGGACACGGCCCTGCTTGATCGGGTGCAGCAGGGCGACCGCGTCGGATTCACCGCCGAGAAGATCGGCGGGGAGTACACCGTGACCGGCATCGAAGCGCGAAAATAGCGGCAGCGGTAACCTGACAGCAGCAGTCGGGATGCTGCCTGGCCGGGCGCTCAGAACTCGGTGCGCAAACGGACCGTGGCGACATTAACCGGGCCGCGATCGGCGTTGTAGGCCGGGTTGCGGATGTGCTGCCAGTCGAACGAAAGCCGGAAATTCGTCGACACGGCGATGCTGTAGAAGGTCTCGAAGATCGCCTCAGGCCGGTAGTTGAGGCGGCCGTCACCGATGAAGAAGCCAAGGCCGCCTGCGGCCAGATAGTTGCGACGTTCGCTCGATAGCCCGTTGCGCGCGAAGGCCAGGCCCACGGTGTCGGCGGCGCGCCCCCAGGATCCGCCCTTGACAAGCGCGCCTGCCGAGATCGAAGTATCGATTTCGGTGAACGCGTAGGTTTCGGTCTTGCCGTCCGACCACATGGCGCGCCCGAACAGGCCGGCGTTGCCGGTCAAGGCCTGCTCGAAGTTGACGCCAACGCCATGCCGCGATTTGCGGCCGAAACGCACCTGGTTGATGTCCGGCACCCCGCCCAGCGCGGCGGCGCGATCGAGGGCGTCCTCAAAGCGCGACATGTTCGCCACGTTGCGATAGGCAAGCAGGCGCAAGCGGCCGGGCTGCCCGCCGAGCACATGGCCGCGTTCGATCTCGATCTGGTCGCCGTAGTTTCTGAACAGGGCATAGTCGAGGGGCAATTGGTTGGGTGCGCGCGGTTGCATGAAGCGGCCAAAGCGGATGGCCCAGTCATCATGGAAATATTCGACTGCGAAACCAGTGGTGTAGCCGCGCGCGTCCGCCGCGAAATCATAGGCACCGTGCGTCAGCAGTGACCAGTTGAGGAACTGCGTGCGGGCGTCGTGGCTGTAGGCGTTGTCGTCGAAAATGTCGAGCAGCGACAAATTGCCGGCGGTGAGCACAAGCCGGCGCCGGTCTACCGAGCCGGCCAACCGGTTGGCATCGGATTCGATTTTCTCGCGCCCGCCGCCGAAGCTAAAGGTCTGGCGCAGAAACAGGCGTGCGCGATAGAAAGTCGGATTGGAACCGGCGGTGCGCGCGATCTCGCCGTTGGTGAAGCCGCCCAGCCCGGTCAGGCCCGAGAGCGGTATGCCCTGCGCCACTTCCGGGTTGAAGTACAGCTCGGCGCCGGACCACGGCCGCACGCCGAAAGCGGCGCTGGCGGTGAAGGAATAGCTTTTCTGGCGCGCGGCGGCCAGACTGTTGGTGCCGGAGTAGGGTGCGTCAAAAGCAGCCTTGCGCTGCCACACGTAGGTGGCCTGAAACTTGGCGTTCCATTGCTCCTGGTCAGCGGCTTGGGCGATGGCCGCTCGCGGCAACCCTGCGCCGGCAAGTGCGACCGATAGAAATATTGCGGCGCATGCGCGCATCGACTGCTTTCCTGAAAATTGTTGCGCAGGGTAGCGGCGCGCAAGGTTTGCGTCAAATGAAGATTGTGTGACAGGCCGGCGCCGCGGGGCCTGTCAATCCACGCGGCACACGTTAACATTTCGCCGATGCCTGCTGCGCTCGGTCCAGCGGCGCGAACTGCCGTCGGCGGACGATGCGCAGGTGATGGCCGAGTGGGAACACGGCGGCGGTTTATCGGTCGATGCAAAGGTAAACATCGAGGCCCACCAGCGTGATGGTCTGGAACGTCTGCTGCGGTATTGCGCCCGTCCCGCCTTTGCGCTGGAACGGCTGCGTGAAATCGACCCCGGGCATCTGGTTTATGAGAGCGTGAAGCCGGGGCCGGGCATGCGCCAGGCTGCACAGATTTATCGATGACATGCTTTGCATGTGACAACGCACTAAGTTACACTAAGTGAAACTTAATGATGAGTGTTTTTATGCAACCTGTCCGTCTGCTGCTGCAAAAGCTGGGGGCGCTCGCAAGTCCGGAGCAGAGCCTGTTCACGCCGGACGGCCTGCGTGCGCTATTGCCAGGCTTGTCCGATGCGGCATTCAAGACGCTGCTCTCGCGCGCCGCGTCGCAAGGGCATCTGGCGCGCGTCTGTCGGGGCATCTATCTCTATGAGCCGAGCGCAGCGGAGTCCGGTCTGATGTTGTTCCATGCCGCTGCGCGCTTGCGCGCCGGCGGCTTGAACTACATCAGTCTGGAGACGGCGTTAAGCGATGCCGGCGTGATTTCGCAAGTGCCGATTCAGCGCGTTACCATCATGTCGTCTGGCCGCAGCAATCTGATTTCCTGTGGGCGCTGGGGCAAGATTGAGTTTGTACACACGCGTCAGAGAGCGCAGGAGTTAAGCGGGCACCTCACCTATGATCCGCGCTGCCGCTTGTGGCGCGCGGATGTGGCGCAGGCCCTGCGCGACATGCGCGCCACCCATCGCAGCACTGATCTGGTTGACTGGGGCGCCGCCCATGAGCTTGTTTGACGATCTGGTCGATCAGGCGCTGAAAAATCAGCGCAGCCTCGCGCCGCTGCGCATGGTGGTGGAAAAGGAGTTGCTCCATCACGACATTCTGCGGGTACTCAGCGGGGCCGGCCTGTTGGCGCAGCTCACCTTCATCGGCGGCACCTGCCTGCGCGCTTGCTACGGTTCCAACCGCTTGAGCGAAGACCTGAACTTCACCGGCGGCACAGGCTTTAACCGCAACGTGCTGGCAGCGATGGCCGAGGAGCTGATCGCCAGTTTGAAAGTGAAGTACGGACTGAACGTCGAGGTGAGTGAGCCGGTGCGCGACACCGGCAACACCGACACCTGGAAGCTCAAGGTGCAGATGCGGCCGGGCCGCAAAGACTTGCCGGCCCAGCGCATCAACATCGATGTTTGCGCCATCCCGAGCTATCAGGCGCGGCCCATGCTGTTGCGTAATCCTTACGGCGTGGAAATGGGCACCAGCGGCCTGATTGTTCAGGCTGAAAGCCGCGAGGAAATTTTTGCCAGCAAGATCGTCGCGTTTGCCCTGCGCCCGAACCGCATCAAGCACCGCGATCTCTGGGATCTGGCATGGCTGCGGCAACAGGGGGTGACACCGGCATTTGAATTGCTGCGTCCCAAGCTCAAAGACCATCACAGCCCGGTGCGGCAGTTTTTGGCGGTGTTGGATGGGCGCCGGAAAAGTTTGAAAGAGGACCCCGAAGTCGCCACCGGCTTTCGCCAGGAGATGCAGCGCTTCCTGGCGCCGGATCTGGCGGCGCAAACTGTGGAGCAGGCAGCGTTTTGGACCTATCTTGCGAACCTGATGGATGAGTTGTGTGCACAGGCGGCGCGGCAGTTGCGTGGCGCCGGTGTCGGGCCTGCGTTCCGTATGTAGGCGAGCACAGCCGCCAAGAGCCGGGGTATAAGCGCGATGCCCAACAATATGACCGCGTTATGACTACGTTTCGTATCGGCCAAGGTTTCGACGTACACGCCCTCGTTGGCGCCGACGACGCGCCGGTCTTGCGCCGACCAGAGGTCGGCGCGGCTTCGAGTCCGACCGGCGTGCCTTAGTCCTCGCCCAGCGGCTGCCATTGCAGGCGGTAGCGCAACCCGGTCGAAGTCGGGCGCTTGTGCAACGCCTGGTTGATGGCCTGCGCCGTCGCGCCAGCGGCCGAGGCGACCGACGAGCCGGCGCAACGCCCGGCAGCCCGCTACGTCCGGGCGCTGCTGCTGGCGCGCATCTACGAGGTGCTGCCCCTGCTGTGTCCCA
>CAYYFR010000022.1:0-1408 GCA_964470865.1 uncultured Burkholderiales bacterium
GCGCGGCTTGCGACGCACATACAGCGCGCCGATGCCCTTCGGACCATAGGTCTTGTGCGCGCACATCGACATCAGGTCGATCTTGAGCGTACTCAGATCAATCGCCACCTTGCCGGTTGCCTGCGCGGCATCGACATGGAAGATGATGCCCTTGGCCCGGCAAATCTCGCCTATCTCGGCAATCGGCTGGATCACCCCGATCTCGTTATTCACGAACATGATCGAAACCAGGATCGTGTCAGGGCGAACCGCAGCCTTGAACTTTTCGAGATCGAGCAAACCGTTGGGCTCGGGATCAAGATAGGTGACATCGAAGCCCTGGCGCTCGAGCTCGCGACAGGTGTCGAGCACAGCCTTGTGCTCGATGCTCATGGTGATGATGTGCTTGCCCTTGCCCTTGTAAAAATGCGCCGCGCCCTTGATCGCCAGGTTGTTTGACTCGGTCGCACCGGAGGTCCAGACAATCTCCTTGGCGTCGGCGCCAATCAGCCTGGCCACGTTTTCGCGCGCTTCCTCGACCGCCGCTTCAGCGGTCCAGCCATAGGCGTGCGAGCGCGAAGCGGGATTGCCGTATTCCTCGGTCAAGAACGTGACCATGCGCTTGGCCACGCGCGGATCGACCGGCGTGGTCGCTGAGTAGTCGAGGTAAATCGGGAATTTCATCTGAGTGAACCTTGATAAAAATTACGCGGGAACCACCACGCGCGGCGCGGCGCGGCGCCGCTCAACGATCACTGTCTGTACCGGGCTCACACCGGCCGCAGCCTCACGCTCGCGCTGCTGGCGAATCAGATCAGCCAGGCTCACGGATTCGAGGTAGTCGTGCATCTTGCGATTGAGGGTTGCCCACAGGTCGTGGGTCATGCATTGGCCCTTTGGGTTCCGGTCCTCGGCATTGCCGCCGCCGATACGCCCGGTTTCGCGACAATCCTGGCGCCCACCGCACATGGTCGCATCGAGCGGTTCGTCCACCGCGGCGATCACGTCGGCGACCGTCACCCGCTCGAGCACGCGTGCCATGGTGTAACCGCCGCCCGGACCACGCACTGAATCGACAATCCCGTGGCGCCGCAGCTTGCCGAACAGTTGCTCCAGATACGAAAGCGAGATGCCCTGCCGCTCGCTGATCGCGGCCAGTGTCACCGGGCCGTTCGCATCGCGCTGCGCCAGATCGATCATCGCGGTGACAGCGAACCGTCCTTTAGTCGTCAGTCTCATGGAAATCAGCCTTTCACGAAAGTGTCGCCAGCGGCCGGGCAACTGCACCCTACGAAATCCGGGAGAAGCCGAGCGATTCACTCAAGTATACCGATTCCCGAACGATTTAGTCAAGTATATTTTGCACCCGCTGGCAGACTCCCGGATTGGCTTGTCTACTGACTTTTCAACCGGTCTTCCGGCCCGCCGC
>CAYYFR010000022.1:1508-46760 GCA_964470865.1 uncultured Burkholderiales bacterium
GCGGCTTCACGCAGACCGGCGATCATCGAATTTTTCAACAGGAACTCGCGCGTTGCATGCGCATCGGCCAGCATGGTTCGCATCTCGCCCAGACGCCGCTCGCGCGCCGCGCCGCCCTTTTCGGACAGGTCTTCGCGGTTGCGAATGGTCTGCGCCTGCACGTACTTGTAGCACACGGTGCGGCGCTGCCGCTCATACCGGTCAAGCTGCGCAGCGTCGGCCCCGCCAATCACCGCCAGCAGCTTCTCGACCAGGTTTAGCACATCATGCAAGCCGCCGTTCATCCCCATGCCGCCCAATGGATTGTTGATGTGCGCGGCATCGCCCGCCAGGAAAACATTGCCGTCGCGATAACTCCTGGCCACCCGCTGATGCACCCGGTAGATGGTGCGATGGCGGACCGGGTAGTCGCCATCCTTGGCCGCGATGCGCTGCAACGCGGCCTGGGTATGTGCGTCCGACACGATCACCTCATCCGCCACGGTTTCCGCAACCGGAATGAGCACGCGCCACAACTCGGGCACCCGCAAAAGCACGAACCATTGGTCGGGGTCGGCCACGTAGTTGACGTTGCACAGATTGTCGAAACTGTCTTCGAGCGGGTGCGGCGTGGTGACACAGTAAAACTTTTCCGGAAATGTCAGCCCCTCGAACTCGATGTTCAGCCATTTTCGGATGATCGAATTGGCACCATCGCAGGCGATCAGGTAACGCCCGCGATGGTGACGAATCGCAAGCGGCGTCTCGGTTGCCAGGCGCACGCCTGCGGCATCCTGTGCGACGTGCACCACTTTTTGGTTGAAGCAAAGTTCGACGTTGGGCATGGCGGTGAGCAATTCGCCGACATGCTGCATCATTTTCCATTGCTCGCACTGCAGGCGGTAGGGATTGCGCACCGCGCCCGCCAACAGCCCGAGATCGAAGGCAAAGATCTCGCCGGTGGGACGATCGCGATGCTGAAACACCGGGGATTTCAGGCCACGTGGCAGCAACCATTCGAGCAGCCCCAGGTCTTCGAGCATGTCGAGCGTCGGCGGGTGAAAGGTCGATGCGCGCAGGTCTTCGGCGGGCGCCGAAAGGCCTTCGATCACCGTCACGGGCACGCCTTGCCGGGCCAGCCACAGGGCGCCGATCAATCCAACCGGGCCTGCACCGGCAATCAACACCCGCTCTGCGTCATGCATCCAAGACTCCCGTGGAATCGCACGCAATGCCGGCTCACCGCTGAACCCGAGCACGTCGCCCGCGTCAAATTGTACACAGCGCTCGTCGCCCACCGATAACGAGCTCGGTGGCTCAAACTATTTTTTTATACAAAACAGTCGCTTACCGGGCGCCGCTTGGCGGCTGATTTACAGCAGGCGGGTGGATGTGCACAATGGGAAGGACCGGCTTGGCGCTCCCGTCCGGTCCACCGAGTGTCGGTCCACTTCAGGCAGCCCAACTCAATGAACGATTTCAAGCAACGCCGCGCGTCGCTCGCCGGAAAACTGCATGCGCGTGGTGCGTTTATCGCCGCCCCCGGCGTCTACGACATGGTGTCGGCGCGCGTCGCCGAGCGCTTCGCTTTCGATGCCTTGTACATGACCGGCTTCGGCGTGGTGGCCTCGGCCTATGGTCTGCCTGACGCCGGCCTTGCCACCTACACCGACATGGTGGCGATCGTCGAGCGCATCTGCGACAACATCACCAAACCAATCATCTGCGATGGCGACACCGGCTACGGCGGGTTGCTCAACGTGCGCCATGCGGTGCGCGGCTACGAGCGTGCCGGTGCCTCCGGAATCCAGCTGGAGGACCAGGAGTTTCCCAAGAAATGCGGCCATACGCTGGGCCGCCGGGTGATTCCGATGGCCGACATGGTGGCCAAGATTCGCGTCGCGGCCGACGCGCGCGAGGACACGAATTTCCAGATCGTGGCACGCACCGATGCGCGCACCACGCTCGGGCTCGAAGAGGCGCTTGCGCGCGCCGAGGCCTATGCCAAGGCCGGAGCCGACGTGCTGTTTGTCGAATCACCCGAATCGGAAGACGAAATGGCGTTGACCTGCAAGCGCCTGACCGAATCCTGCGGCAAGCCGCTCCTGATCAATTGCGTCGAATCCGGCCGCACGCCGGTGCTGCCGCGCGCGCGCCTGCGGGAGCTTGGCTTCGGCCTGGCCATCTATCCGGCCACCGGTCTGATGGCCGCGGTGCATGCGCTGCAAAAAACCTATGCTTCGCTGCTGCCGGAGCGTGACGGCGTAAGCCTGGACGCGCCGCTGATCGAGTTCAAGGACTTGACTGGCCTGATGAATTTCGACGACGTCTATCGCTTTGAAGCGAAGTATCGCGAACTCTAGAAAAGGCAGGCCATGACCCAAAGCGAAAAAGCCGATCTGGGCGCCGACTACAAGGAGGCAGGGTTCGGCGGCAAGCTTGCCTTCGGCCGCCGCCCGGCCCTGGTGATTGTCGATTTCGTACGCGCCTACATCGAAAAGGGCTCGCCGCTCTATGCCGGTTGCGAAAGCGCGTTCGAATCGGCCAAGCGGGTACTGACGGCGGCACGCGCAGCCGGCATTCCGGTGATTTTCACCGGCGTCGAATACGAACCGGGCGGCATCAATGGCGGGGTCTTTTACCGCAAGGTCGGCGCGCTGAAGGTATTCGACCGCGGTTCGCGCCTGGCTGAATACTGCAACGGACTTGAGCCACGACCGGGCGAATGGCTGCTGCTCAAACAATACGCCTCAGCCTTTTTCGGCACCACCCTGGCGCCAACCCTGACCGCACAGGGAATCGATACGGTCATCATTACCGGCGTGTCGACCAGCGGTTGTGTGCGCGCCACCGCGCTGGACGCCTGCCAGTACGGTTTCATTCCGTTCGTGGTGCGCGACGCCGTCGGCGACCGCGATCCGCGTCCGCATGAGGCCAACCTGTTCGACCTGCAAGCCAAATACGCGGAAGTGGTGAGCGAAGCCGACATCGTCTCCCGCCTGCAACGCTTGTCTGGCACATGAGCACTCCTGCCCGGCCACCCGAAGGGAACGCTCATCCTCCCTCGGGGCGGATTTCGCGCAGTGGCCGGAGGGCTGTGCATTGAGGCTGCTGCTGCGAACGGCCGCGATTCGCGCGATCGAAGAGGCCGCGCTCGCCACCGGCCAGCCGCTGATGGCGCGCGCCGGACTGGCGGCGGCCTGTGTGGCGCGCGACATGCTGGCCGATGCCAGGCGGCAACCTGCGCGCGTGCTGGTGTTGGCCGGCCCCGGCAACAACGGTGGCGATGGCTATGTGGCCGCCAGCCACCTCGCGCAGTGGGGCTTCGACCTGACCGTCTGTTGCATCGCCGATCCGGCAGGCCTGCCGTTGGACGCGCGCGTGGCCGCCGCGGCCTGGCATGCCGGCGGCGGTACGAGCACCCCTGATTTGCCGGCACCCGACGAATTCGATCTGGTGATCGACGCCTTGTTCGGCATTGGCATGACGCGGCCGCTGGAAGCGCCCTATTCAGGCTGGGTTGGCACAGTCAATGCGGCCGCAGTACCGGTGCTGGCGCTGGATCTGCCCTCTGGCCTGGACGCCGATACCGGCCGCGTGCATGGCATCGCAATGCGGGCGACGCGCACGCTTACCTTCATCGCCGACAAGCCGGGCCTCCATACCCACCACGGCGTCGATTGCGCCGGTCATGTGACGCTGGCAACGCTGGACCTGCGGTCGACGCCAGCGCCGACCGCGGATGCCGGCGCCCTGCTTGCGCCCGCGGCTTTTCAGACTGCGCTGGCACCCCGGCTGCGCAACAGCCACAAGGGCTCCTACGGCAACCTCGGCATCATCGGCGGCGCCGCCGGCATGGCCGGTGCCGCGCTGCTGGCCGCACGCGCCGCCTTGAAGTTGGGCGCCGGGCGGGTGCTGGTGGGCATGCTCGACGCTGGCCTGGCGGTCGACCCGCTGCAACCCGAACTGATGCTGCGCGGCGCCGACCAGGTGCTGGGCAATGCACTGGATGCGGCCGTGGTCGGCCCCGGCCTGGGCCAAAGCGATGCCGCGCGTGCCCTGCTGGCACGCGCCGCCTTGCTCGAATGCCCGCTGGTGCTGGATGCCGACGCCCTTAACCTGCTGGCGCAGCATGCCAAGCTCGCGGCGGCGACCACGCGTCGCAAAGAGCCAACACTGCTCACACCACACCCGCTCGAAGCGGCGCGCCTCCTGGGTCAATCCATTGAGGCAGTTCAAGCCGATCGCATCGTGGCGGCCAGCGCGCTGGCGCGGCTATACCATGGCTGGGTCGTGCTCAAAGGCGCCGGCAGCGTGATCGCCGCACCCGACGGGCAATGGTGGATCAATCCGACCGGCAATCCCGGCATGGCCACTGGCGGCATGGGTGATGTGCTGGCCGGCCTAATCGGCGCGCTGGCGGCACAGGGCATGGCGCCGCTGGCGGCACTGCAATGCGCGGTCTACCTGCATGGTGCGGCCGCCGACGCGCTGGTGGCCGACGGCATCGGCCCCGCCGGCTTGACCGCCGGGGAAACCATCGACCGCGCGCGGCTGTTGTTCAATCGCTGGGCCGCCCTTGGGGCAAGCGAGATCTGAGGAAACACTGAACCAGTCCGCAGGTCGAGAAAGTCGCTCTTGCAAGATGTTGAATCGAAAAGGTTCTTCGTTCGAGAGTCCGAATTCTCGGGACTTGTTCAGCGTTTTCGCAAGCAGCACGCACATGGCGACTCACGCCGCGCGACGCCTTGGTTCAGGGTAGGGATACAACATGTTGAGCGCCTGCGACATGCCGCCCTGCTGCACTAAGCGCACATGTTCGCGTCGAAATTCACGCGCATGCGTAAGTCCGCATGAATGCGCGATCATGTCGATATCCTTGTTCATGTTGATGCAGTAGTTGGCCACCCGCACAAACTTCTCCTCGACCACCAGCCCGCGTTGCAGGCGCGCATTGTGGGTGCTGATGCCGGTCGGGCAGGTGTTCTGATGGCAGCGCAGCGCCTGGATGCAGCCCAGCGAAAACATGAAGCCGCGCGCGGAGTTGATGAAATCCGCACCCGCGCACAGGGCCCAGGCGGCGCGCGCCGAGGTGACGATCTTGCCCGAGGCCACCAGGCGCACGCGGTCCTTGAGGCCGGACTGCAGAAGTGAATCCGCGACCCTCGGCAAGGCCTCGTCGATCGACAACCCGACATGGTCGGCCAGCGCCTGCGGTGCCGCACCGGTACCGCCTTCGCCGCCGTCGATTACCAGAAAATCCGGCGCCAGATCGAGGCCGCGCCGGTTGATCGCATCGCACAGGTCGTTGACGAAACGCCAGCCGCCGATCGCCGTCTTCACGCCGACCGGCTTGCCGGTGACCGCACGGATATGCGCGATCTTGTCCAGCAACTGGTCGACATTGGCAATGTCGTGATGGCGATTCGGGCTGATGGAATCCTCACCTTGCGGAATGCCGCGCACCTGCGCGATGATCGAGGTGACCTTGGCACCTGGCAGGACGCCGCCCTTGCCGGGTTTGGCACCCTGCGAGAGCTTGATCTCGAAGGCGCGCACCTGGTCATGCGCAGCCATTTCCCGCAACTTTGCGTCGGACAGGTTGCCTGCGGCATCGCGCACGCCATACTTGGCGGTGCCGATCTGCATGATCACATCGCAGCCGCCTTCGAGGTGAAACGGCGACAAGCCGCCCTCGCCGGTATCCATCCAGCAACCGGCTTTATGGGCGCCGCGCGAAAGCGCCTGCACCGCCGGCGCCGAGATCGCGCCGAAGCTCATGCCGCTGATGTTGAAAATCGATTGCGCCTGGTAGGGTTTGGCGGCATATCCGCCGCCGATGATCAGGGGTGGCGTCGGCAGCCGCTCTTCCTCGAGCACCGGGAAGCCCGCATTGACGAAAATCAGCGCGCCGGGCGTGTGCAGGTCATAGGTGGAGCCGAAGCCGACGATCCCGCCTTCATTCTTGGCCAGCCGGTAGATCCACGAACGGGTGGCGCGGTTGAAGGGCATCTCGTCGCGATCGCCCATGAAGAAATACTGGCGAAAGTATTCGCCCAATTCCTCGAAGTAGTAGCGCAGGTGGCCGACGATGGGAAAGTTGCGCAGGATCGTGTGCTGCTTCTGCGTGACATCGCGGATGAACAGGTAAACCAGGCCCACGATCACGGCGAACGCGATGATCGTCCCCAGGCCATAGGTCACAACCATCACCATGTGTTCCATTTTTTGCCCTTTTGTCCCGCACCACGCGCGGCCGGCCCGGGTTTGGCCCGGTGCTTCGTGCGCGGGCAATGTAACGCATAATTCCACCATGGGCAAAGACGCGATCAAAGCCGTGGTGCTGGATCTGGACGATACGCTGTGGCCGATCGCGCCGGTGATCGACCGCGCCGAGCGCGCGTTGGCGGCGTGGATCCGCCAGCACGCACCCACGGTGGCTGCGCAGTGGGACGTCAACACCTTGAAGCTGCTGCGCGCCAGCTTGGTAGCGGCGAACCCGGCCTTGAAGAACGATGTGATGGGCCTGCGTCGCGGCACCATCGCCGCGGCCTTCGCCGATGCCGGCGCCAGCGCCGCGCAAGCCGGCGAGGCTTTCGACTACTTTCACGCCCAGCGCCAGAAGGTGGAGTTCTACCCGGACGCCCTGCCGGCACTGGAGCGCCTGGCCACACGCTTCAGGCTGGGCGTGATCTCCAATGGTTTCGCCGATGTTCACGCCATCGGCATCGGCGCTCGCTTCGAGGCAGTGGTGTCGGCCCACGAGGTGGGCGCCGCCAAGCCCGACCCGCGCATATTCGCCGCCTGCATCGAACGCATGGGCCTGCAGCCACAAGCCATGATTTACGTCGGCGATGATCCGGCCAATGATGTGATCGCGCCGCGTGCATCCGGCCTCAATGCGGCCTGGATCAATCGCGTCGGGAAATCATGGCCGGAAAGTCTGGAAGTCGCGCCAGCGCCGGCGCCGGTTTTCACCGACCTCAACGCGTTTGCCGACTGGATGCTGGCCACATGAGTACTCGCTACCAACCCTCAGAAGGGAGCGCTCATCCTCTCTCCGGAATGATGTTGCGCAGTGCCATGAGGGTGGTCCGATGAAGCGCAGCATGCGCATCGGCTGCGGCGCCGGCTTTCAGGGCGATCGCTTCGAACCGGCGGTGGTATTGGCTTCCCAGGGCGGGCTCGACTGGCTGATGCTTGAATGCCTGGCCGAACGCACCATTGCGCTGGCCACGCTGCAACGCGTGCGCGATCCCGAGGCCGGCTACGACCCGCTGCTCGACCGCCGCCTGCGCACTCTGCTGCCGCAACTGAAAAAGAACGGTGTGCGTCTGATCACCAACATGGGGGCCGCCAACCCGCTGGCCGCCGGGCGTCGCGTCGCCGCGCTGGCGCGCGAATTGGGGCTCGACATGCAGGTTGCGGTGGTGTCGGGCGACGAAGTATCGCGCCACCTGCACCCCGGCATTGCCGTCATGGAAACCGGCGCCCCGGTGACAGAGGTGCCCGATATCGTCAGTGCCAATGCCTATCTGGGTGCAGAGAGCCTGCTGCCGGCGATCCAAACCGGCGCCGACATCATCATCGGCGGCCGCATCGCCGACCCGTCGCTGGCGGTGGCGCCGATCATGCACCACTTCGGCTGGCGTCTGGACGACTGGGACCTGTTGGCGCGCGCCACCGTGATCGGCCACCTGCTCGAATGTGCAGGCCAGGTCACCGGCGGCTATTTTGCCGACCCCGGCAAGAAGGATGTACCCGGGCTTGCCCACCTGGGTTTCCCCTTCGCCGCGGTCGATGCCGACGGCTCGGCCTTCATCAGCAAAGTGCCGGGGTCGGGCGGCCTGGTGACGCTTGCAACCGTCAAGGAGCAATTGCTCTACGAAGTCACCGACCCAGCCGCTTACATCACCCCCGACGTGGTCGCCGATTTCACCGGCGTGCGACTGACCGACCTCGGTGGCGACCGCGTGCATGTAACTGGTGGTCGCGGCCTGCCGCGCACGCCAACCTACAAGGCCAGCATCGGCTATCGCGCCGGCTGGCTGGGTGAAGGCGAAATTTCATACGCCGGTGCCAACGCGCGCGCACGCGCCGAACTGGCCGCGGCCGTGCTGCGCGAACGGCTGGAAGACGAGTTGCCGCAGGTGCGCTATGACCTGATCGGCATCAACGCTGCGCACCGCAGCGATTTCGGCGCCAATATCGAACCTTACGAGGTGCGGGTGCGGGTTGCCGGCCTGTGCGTGACGCGCGCCGAAGCCGAGCGAATCGGCTGGGAACTGGAGTCGCTGGGCACCAACGGCCCGGCCGGTGGCGGCGGCTTTCGCCGCAGCGCCACCGAACGCATCGGCGTGGTGTCGGCCCTGTTGCCGCGCAACCTGGTGCATACCGACGTGACCGTGTTCGGCGCGCATATCGACGCCGATTCACAGACGCTGGCAGACATATGAAACTGCACGACATCGCGCACGCGCGCGCCGGCGACAAGGGCAACACCTCCACCCTGTCGTTGATTCCCTACAAGCCGCAAGACTATGCGCTCTTGTGCCGCGAAATCACGGCAGAACGGGTCAAGGCGCATTTGGCCGGTATTGTGGTGGGCAAAGTCACACGCTTCGAGTGCCCTAATCTGCCGGCGCTGACGTTTACCTGTGAGGGCGCACTGCTGGGCGGCGTCACCGTTTCGCCGGGGCTTGATCCGCATGGCAAGAGCTTGAGTTTTGCGCTGCTGGAAATGCGTGTCGAGTCCGACTGACGCAAAAGCTTCCAATGGGACCCGCCGGAGGAATTCGCGCGGCCGGGTGCTACAGACGCGCTGCCTGCGGTGCCCTTGCTCAGGCGCGCGGCGCCTTGAGCCATGCCTCCGCCAAACGCACACAGCAGGTGGCGCCCAGGGGAATCAATTCGCCATTGAAATCGTAGTTCGGGTCATGCAGCATGCGCGGCCCCAAGCCGTGGCCGGCGTCGCGATGGGTACCGTCACCGTTGCCGGTGAAGCAATAGCAACCGGGCTTGGCCTGCAATGTAGGCGAAGTCTTCGGCGCCTATGGTCGGCTCCTGCGCCAGCACGCGGTGAGCTTGGCGGCGATCACGTCGGCCGTGCGCTTTTCGTCAAAGCACAGTTGCGGATGGGCATGCATGTCACGCCGCACGGCCTGGAGTTCGGCGGCGGTTCCAACGATGGAATCAATGATGTTCATGGTCTGTTCCTCACGGAAGTGTCTCGCGCGGCCGCTGGAGCAAATAGCGTGCTCACGCAACGTGGCTGGATTCTAAGTCGCCTGGGCAATACTGCTGTCGATCCGCCCCTGGCGCAAATGAATGCGCCGATCGCAGCGGGTGGCGATGTTCAGATCGTGCGTCACCAACACCAGGGTGGTGCCAAGCTCCGCATTGAGGCCGAACAGCAAATCGATGATGGTGGCACCGGTGACGGTGTCCAGGTTGCCGGTCGGTTCATCGGCGAACAGAATCTTCGGGCGCGGCGCGAACGCGCGCGCCACCGCCACCCGTTGCTGCTCGCCACCCGACAGGTGCTTTGGATAGTGGGTCAGGCGCTCGCCCAGCCCCACTCGCGTCAGGGTCTCGCGCGCCTCGCTGCGCGCATCGCCACGGCCGGCCAGTTCCAGCGGCAGCATCACGTTCTCCAGAGCATTCAGATGCGGCATCAACTGAAAAGCCTGGAATACGAACCCGACGAGACGGCCACGCAATGCGGCCCGCCCGTCTTCGTCCAATGCGAACAGGTCGTGGCCATCGAGCCGGACACTGCCGCTGGTGGGTGTATCCAGGCCCGCCAGCAGCGACAGCAGGGTGGACTTGCCTGACCCCGACGCACCGACAATCGCCAAGGATTCGGCCGCACCGACGCTCAGATCGATCTCATGCAGAATAGCGAGTGGTGTATCGCCGTTGGGCACCGACTTGGTAAGCCCCCGTACTTCAATGATGTTGCGCACTTCAAATCCTGCCCATGAAAAGTTTCCTGACCGCCTGGTTTTTCGCGCTGGCAATATCGGCCGCACTGGCAAATCCTGGCCCCGGCCTCGTATCGGCGGGCAAGGCACCGACAATCCTGGTCTATGGAGACAGCCTGTCGGCGGAATACGGCTTGCCGCGCGGCGCGGGATGGGCTGCCTTGATGGAGCAAAGGCTCAAGCAACTGAAATTGAATTATAGCGTCGCCAATGTCAGCATCAGTGGAGAAACCACCGCCGGCGGCGCCGGGCGCATCAATGCCGAACTTGCGCGCATACGGCCGGCGATCGTGATTATCGAACTGGGCGGCAACGACGGCTTGCGCGGCCTGGCGCTGGCCGCCACCCGCGCCAATCTGGAGTCGATGATCGAGGCGGCTTCAAAGAGCGGTGCGCGGGTATTGCTGTGCGGCATGCAGTTGCCGCCCAACTACGGCCGCGACTACACCGAGCGCTTTCGCGCCATGTATGGCGAGTTGGCCAAGCGCCACAAAGTGGCCCTGCTGCCCTTTTTCCTCGAAGGTATAGGCGAACGGCGCGAAATGTTCCAGTCCGACGGCATTCACCCGGTGGCCGAGGCACAGCCGCGCATCCTCGACAACGTGTGGGCGGAACTGGCGCCGCTTCTCAAGGCGCCGCGCAAATAATTCCCGCCCCGCAGCCTTGCGCTTTCGGGCTGAGCTTAAAATTGGCGCTTGGTCGCGCAGTCAAGCGATCCCTTTTCCTCCGGTTGCGCGCTTGAGCAATTTCCCTTCTGTCGACATGAGCCGCCTGCACGAATTTGACGGCGTCATCGACGTGCGCTCGCCGGCCGAGTTTGCGCTTGACCATATTCCCGGTGCCATCTCCGCGCCGGTGCTCAATGACGATGAGCGCGCACGCATCGGCACCCTGCACAAAGAGGCCTCCGCGTTTGCTGCCAAACGGGCCGGCGCCGCGCTGGTGGCAGCCAATATCGCACGTCACCTCGATGCGCAATTTCAGGCCCAGCCGAAATCCTGGAGCCCCTTGATCTATTGCTGGCGTGGCGGCCAGCGCTCCGGCAGCATGGCCGAGATATTCAGCCGCATCGGCTGGAAGTGCGCACAGCTTGAAGGCGGCTATCGCAGCTACCGCCGCCACGTGGTGCAGACCTTGCTGGACCTGCCACCCACGCTGGATCTGCGCATCGTGTGCGGAGTTACCGGCAGCGGCAAGAGCCGCCTGCTGCGCGCGCTTGCTGCCGCCGGCGCGCAGGTGCTGGACCTCGAAGACCTGGCGCGCCATCGCGGTTCGGTGCTGGGCTCACTGCCGGGCGCCGCACAGCCATCGCAGAAGATGTTCGAAAGCGTGTTGTGCAACGCGTTGGCGGGCTTCAACCCCGGGCGAGCCTTGTTCATTGAAGCGGAAAGCAAGAAGGTTGGCGCCGTACAGGTGCCCGATGCACTGATGCTCTGCATGCGTGCCGCCCCCTGCTTGCGCATCGATATGGATCACGCGCTGCGCATCGCCCTGCTCAAGGATGAATATGCGCATTTCCTCACCGATGGCGCGGCGCT
This sequence comes from uncultured Burkholderiales bacterium, assembly GCA_964470865.1. Lineage (GTDB taxonomy): Bacteria > Pseudomonadota > Gammaproteobacteria > Burkholderiales > JAEUOS01 > JAEUOS01. Next base: position 13,009 of record CAYYFR010000022.1, read on the forward strand.
GGCCACGCAACTCGACTGCCTGGTCGCGCTGCATGGCCACGAGCGCATCGATGAATGGAAACGCCTGTGTGCCCAGGGTGCATGGGATCAGCTGGTCGATCGGCTGCTCGCCGAACACTACGACCCCGCCTACCTGCGCGGCATGGCGCGCAACTATGCGGGCTATGGGCAAGCCAAACCGCTTGCGATCGACGCCATCGACGCGAGCGCAATGACGCGCGCCGCGCACACCGCGCTGGCTATTGCGGCGCCATGAAGCAGCAGTCCTGGGCGCAGGGGCGCGGACATCGCCGTAACTCAAGTCGCTGCCGCGGAAACTAGGGTCCGGCGTCCGCCGCCTCAAGAAGGCTGCGGGGCTTTAGTTCCCCTTCTTCTCCAGATTTTCCTTGAACACCACCACCTTGGCGCCCTGTTTGACGCTTTCAAGGTAGCCGGCGAAATCCGCTTCGGCCTGGACGCGGTCGAGCGCGGACTTGACTGCGGCCTGGCGCCCTGGCTCGCTTGCCGCACCCTCGCTTACCTTGTTGATGCGGAAGATTGCATAACCGCCCGGCATCGGCGTGCCGACGATCGCCGGCAACTTGGTCGTAGGTGCGGTCATTACCGCACGCAAGGCATCCGGCGCCAGTCCTTCTGGCTTGGCGCGCGAGAGGCTGCGCGCGGCACCGAACTCGATCGCGGCAGCAGACCCTTGCACCGCCTTGAGCTTCGCTTCGCCCTCCTTGCGTGCCAGTGCCGCGGCTTCCTTGCGCGTAAGTGATGACTTGATCTCGGCTTCGACCTGCTCAAACGGCTTGGTCGCCTGTGGTTTGTATTCCATCACCCGCGCCGACACCATCACACCAGGCGCGACTTCCACCGCTTCGGTATTGCGCTTGGCCTTGAGCGCATCGTCCGAGAACAGGCGCTCAAGAACCCGCGGGTGGCCCAACTGGCGCGGCGGCGCGGCGCGCGAAAATGACTCCGTCGACTCCAGTTTCAACTTGTACTTGTCGGCGGCGGGCTTGAGGCTGTCGGCCTGCTCATACACGGTGTTGGTGAATCCTTCCGCGCTCTCGGTAAACTTTTTCTGCGCCTGGGCACGCGTCCATTCCTTCTCGATTTCGCCGCGCACCTCGTCTAAGGTACGCACCTTGCCCGGCTTGATACCAATCAGTTTGATGACGTGGTAGCCGAACTCGGATTCCACCACGTTGCTGATTTCGCCTTCCTTCATGGCGAAGACCGCATCCTCGAAGGCCTTGACCATGGAGCCACGCCCGAAGCTGCCAAGACTGCCGCCCTGGGCGGCGGATCCGGGATCCTGCGACAGCTTGGTGGCCAGCGCGGCAAAGTCGGCACCCGGCGCCTTGACCTGCTTCAAAATATCTTCGGCGCGCGCCTTCAACGCAGCGCGGTCGGATTTTTCCTCGAACTTGACCAGGATGTGGCTGGCCTGGCGCTGTTCATCCTGGCGATACCTTGCGATGTTCTGGTCGTAGAAGGCCTTGACCTCCTCCTGCGGCGCGGTGAGCGATGCGGCGATCGCCTCGACGCTCAACACCACGTACTCGGCCTTGACCTCCGCCGGCCGCGCGAATTCCTTCAGGTTGGCGTCGTAGTAGCCGCGCACCGCCTCGGGGGCCAACTTGACCGCAGCGGTGAAACTGTCGTCCTTGATGATGAATTCCTGCACTTCACGCACTTCACCCTGGGCGCGCGCGATCATTGCCTGCACCGCGCGCGGCGCGAACGCCGACTCGCCGACACCGGTATTGAGCGCCTGCATCGAAAGATCCTGGCGCAAGCGATTTTCGAAAGCCTCGGGTGTGTAACCCTGTGCCGCCAGCAGGCGGGTATAGCGTTCCTTGCTGAACTGGCCGCCCTCCTGCACCGCCGGAATCGCCATGATCACTTCGCGCAGGCGTTCATCGGTGATAACGACACTGCGCTCGACGGCATAGGTGGTAAGCGCGCGCTGATTGACCAGCGAATCGAGCGCTGCCGTGCGTGCTTCCGGTGTATCGAACATCGCCGGATCGAACGGGATGTTCAGATTGCGCGCCATTTCACGCTGACGCTCGAGCTGGTCACGCTGGGCTTGGCTGAATTCCTGCTGGGTGATGGCGTGCCCGCCCACCTTGGCCACGGAAGTCGGATCGTCTCCCATCCTGTTGTAGCCATCGATGCCGAAAAAAGCGAATGGCGGCACGATCAGCACCAACAGCAGAAACTGCATCAGGCGTTGGTGGGTGCGAATGAATTCGAACATGACTGGAACCATCCCTGGATAAACGTCGCCGGCGCCGACTGGTGCAAAAGGTACCGTGTGTAAAAAAAAGCCGAACTCGCAGGTTCGGCTCTTCTTAATGATGGCGGAGTGGACGGGACTCGAACCCGCGACCCCCGGCGTGACAGGCCGGTATTCTAACCAACTGAACTACCACTCCATGATCGATCGTAATGCCTGAACCGCGTTTCTCGTCTGCACAGCGCTTGGTGGGTGCTGACGGGATCGAACCGCCGACATTCGCCTTGTAAGGGCGACGCTCTACCAGCTGAGCTAAGCACCCTTCGCATCCAGGCTGCCCGTTAAAGCCGAAAGTTTTTGGGCAACTTGACCAGCAAAGACCACTATTTTACAGCATCTTTCAAAGCTTTGCCCGGCTTGAACTTGGGCACTTTCGCGGCCGGAATCTTGATCGGCATGTTGGTGCGCGGGTTGCGCCCGGTGCGCTGCTTGCGCCTGGCCACCTGAAAGGTGCCGAAGCCCACCAGGGTGACGCTGCCGTTCTTCTTCAGCGTGGTCTTCACCGCGGCGACCATCGCATCGAGCGCGCGCCCGGCCGCCGCCTTGGAGATGTCGGCCACCTTCGCGATGTGCTCCACCATATCCGCCTTGTTCATGCTGGTTGCCCCTTTGAATGAAAAATCGCCACATGCCCCGGCCCGCATTACCAGCACTATCCCGGAGCACTCACCAGGTGCGCCGGCATTTTCGCGCGACTGTTTGCCTGCCTGCCGACTATTTCTCCCCCCGGCATCACGCAAGCTCTTCAATGACTAAGTCTATATTAATCGCCCCCACCCGTCATCCGACCGGTAGCGTCGCCGACAGATCACGCAAGCGGCCCGAGACAATCGGCGAAACGCCGCGCGCAGGCATTGCCAAAATCGGTGGCCGTGATCGCCGGCGCGCGATCATGCACGTCCAGACCCAGGCGCGCCGCCGCGATCCGCTTGCCGTAGCAAACCAGGTGATCGATCGATTGCATCATGAACACCACACCCGGCAACAGGGTGCCGTACATCCGCAGGGCGTCCTCTTCGTTACCCGTTTGCCAGGCGTCGAATACCCGTGCCTGCCAATCGAAACTGTCAACCCCGATGACCATGCCGGCACAGCCGGCGCGCAGGTTGTCGGGCAGTTCAAGGCCGCCGCGGCCATTGAATACTGCCATGCCGGGGTTGGCCGCGATCACCTGGCGCATTTGCACCACCGGGCCTTCGCCCTTGAGCAGAACGAAGTTGCCACGCAGCGCGGCCAGCCGCGCGATCGATGCGGCGCTCAAGCCAACCCCCAGATACTCCGGTGCATTCTGGATCGCGCAGGGCAGGCCGGTGCGGGTCATGACCTCGGCGAAGAAATCGAAGTAAAAACGCTCGGGCCGGGTTCGATCACGCGGCGGCTGCAGGATCAGCCATTGCGCACCATGCTCGGCAGCGAAGCCCGCCAGTTCGGCCTGCTCGTCCACCGTATCGCCCGAGACCGTGATGGCAATCGGCTTGCGGCCTGCAGCACCCTCGGCCAGCCAGGCGATGACATCGCGCTTTTCACGGGCTGAAAGCTTGCCCATCTCGGTGGCCAGGCCCAGCGCGGCGATGCCATGACAGGGGTTGGCAACGCAGGCTGCGATCTGCCGCCGCATGGCGCTTCGATCAAGCCCGCCAGCGGGCCCGAAAAACGCATACAGGATCGGATAGATGCCTGCAAACACGCCCGACACCCTCAGGCCAGGCCCAGGCGCGGATGCGCCAGAACCTCGCGATTGACCACATACTCGGGACGCCGCCCTGCCAGCGCATCGACGATGCTTTGCAGTCCGATGGCAGCCATGTTGTGAAAGCACTCGTCGGTCCAGCACAGCGAATGCGGGGTGACGATCACGTTGTCCATGGCGAGCAGCGGGTTGGCCGGATCGACCGGCTCCTGCTCGAACACGTCGGTGGCGGCGCCGGCGATGCGCCCGCTCCTCAACGCCTCGATCAGGGCAGGCTCGTCGACGATGGGGCCGCGCGCCACGTTGATCAGATAGGCGGATCGTTTCATGCGCGCGAATTGCGGCGCGCCGACCAGATGCCGCGTGCTTTCGTTCAGGAGGCAGGTCACCACCACGAAGTCGGATTGCGCAAGCAGGGTGTCGAGGTCGACCTTGCGCGCGCCGATGTAACCCAGTTCGACGCTGTTGGCATAGGGATCGGCCGCCAGCAACTGCAGGTCGAATGTGCCCGCCATGCGCAGCAGCTCGCGCCCGATGCCGCCGGCGCCGATCACGCCGAGCGTGCGGCCCGAAAGTCCCATGCCCATGTTGTCCATGCGCTCGTTCCAGCGCCCTGTGCGCGTAAGCCGGTCCTTGAGAAACAGGCGTCCGGCCAATGCCAGCATGAAGGTCAGCGCGATGGTCGCCACCGGCCGCGGCATCGCCGCCGGTGTATTGGTCACCAGCACGCCGGCGGCGGTCATGGCGGCCACGTCCACCGAGTCATAGCCCACGCCATGGCGTGCGATCACCCGGACCCGGCAATCCGTGCCGGCGACCGCCGCCGCCGGCACGCGCGGGGTGTTGACGTAGAGCGCATCGTAGGCAGCGGCATGTTCGGGCCCGAGTTGCGCCAGCTTGTGCGGCAAATACTCCCAATCGATCTGCGGCGCGTCGTCGAGAATCTTCAGTGCCGCACGGCCGAACGCCGGTTCGCCGCGTGAGTCGAGAAAGTCGCGCGTAATCCCCACCTTGAAGCGTTCGCTCATTTTTTCACCTCCGGAAAATCACGCATGGCCGCGATGCCCTGGGCCAGTGCGGCCTGCAACATCAGTTGGTCGATGCCATAGGCCAGCAGACGATAGCCGTGCCCCAGGTACTCGCGCGCCAGGTCGGAATCGGTAGCGAGGTACGCCGCGGTCTTGCCGTGGCTGGCGCATGCGCGCTCGATGCGCCGTACCGCAGCCAGGTAATCCGGGTGCGCGAACTGCCCGGGAATGCCCATGAAATTGGTCAGATCGAAGTGCCCCAGCCACAACGCGTCGATGCCCGGCACCGCCGCGATGGCTTCCACCTCACCCAGGCCCTCGACCGTTTCGATTTGCGCGATCACCATGGTGCGCGCGTGCAGCGCGGCGATCTTGGCAGCCACATCACCGCCCTGATAGTCGTCGTGTGCGAAGCCGAATGCGGCGCCGCGCCGGCCCAACGGTGGATAGCGGGTACAGGCAACGATGTGCGCCGCTTCCTCCGCACTGCCGACCATTGGCACCATGATCCCCAAGGCGCCAATATCGAGCGCCCGCGCAATGAAATGGTATTCGCCGCGCGGCACCCGAACCATGGGCACGACACCCAGACCGCGGCACAGGGCGAACTGGGTCTTCAAGGTTTCAAACTCCAGTCCGGAATGCTCCATGTCGTACAGAACATAGTCGGCGCCGGCATTGCGACAGATCTGCGGCAGACCGGGGCTGAACATCTCGAACACCATGGCGCCGAACGCATGGCCGCCACGCGCCAGGGTTTCTTTTACCGGGTTTGAACGCAACAGAGACTCCTTGAAGAGAATTGCCACAAGGCCGGCGGCGGCCGCATCACTTTGCCGGCGCGTACTTGGCGCCGTCCCAGACCAGCCGGGTCGGACCGGGAATCGCCTGCTGCGACTGCGGATGCAATGCATCGCCCGGCAGCGCCAGGCAGCGCACGCCGCCATCCTCGAAGGTCACCGGCTGCAGCACGGGCGGTTGTTGCGAACGCGCATCCGCCAGCAGCATTTCGATGCTGTCGTACTGCGCCAGGTGCTGCAGGCTCATGTAGGTGGGCGGCGCCAGCTTGATGCTGCCGCTTGTCCAGCGTGCAAGCGCCGCGCGCGGGCTGAGCCACTCACTGTGCGTGGCCTCGAAGTCGTCATGCACCGCCGCCTGCTCCGGCGGCGCCACCGCCAGGAAAAAGCGTGCGTCGAAACGCTTGGCGAGTATCGCCGGTGTGACCCAGCGGACCCATGGCACCAGGGCGGCGGCGTCGAGCATGGCATCGAGCGAAGCCAAGACCTCAGCCAGCGGTACCTTGCCATTGAGGCGCTCGCGCGCTGCCCGCAGGTCACCGGCCAGGCCATGCGCCAGAAGAACACCGGCTTCCTCGAAGGTTTCGCGCGCCGCGGCCACAAACATGCCGGCCGCCCGCTCGCGCGGCAGCTCTTCGCCCAGCGCCGCGACATCGAGGTCCGCAACGCCGTGCACCCGAGCCAGCATGGCCGCCGAACTGTCGGCCGCATCCACCTTGCCGCCGGGAAATACATGCGCTTCGCCCAGCACATCCGACAGGCCGCTGCGCTTGACCATGAACACCTCGAAGCCGCCGGGCGCGCCGCGCAACAGCAGCACCGTGGCGGCATCGCGCGGCAGCGCCACTTCCTTGGTTGCGTCCGGTCCGAATTGCATCAGCCCTCCCTTGGTGTCACTTGGCGGTGGCGAAAGCATCCGGCTTCATGGTCATTGAACATGCCGGTGGCCTGCATCAGGGACTGGCAAATCGTCGGGCCGACGAATTTGCAGCCATAGCCCGAAAGCGCCTTGCTCATCGCGGCCGACTGCGGGGTCGCCACCGGCGCGTCTCGGTATGAACGCCAATGATTGATGACCGGATCGCCGTCGACAAAGCGCCAAAGAAACGCCGCCAGCGAGCCATGCTCGTCACGCATGCGGCGCACCGCTTTCGCGTTGACCACTGCGGCATTGACCTTGGCGCGATTGCGCACGATGCCGGGATCGGCCAGGAGCTTCTCTATTCTGGCGCTGCCGAAGCGGGCGACGCGATCGGCATCAAAGCCTGCGAAAGCGACGCGATAGTTTTCGCGCTTTTTCAAAATGGTGATCCACGACAGGCCGGCCTGCGCGCCTTCAAGGATCAGCATTTCAAACAGATGGGTGTCGTCATGCGAAGGCACACCCCACTCATGATCATGATAGTGCAGATACAAGGGATCCTCGGAGACCCAGCCGCAACGATGCACCCGGGTTTCCTGAAGCATCGTCACGGGCCAGCAAACAAACTGTCGATGCCCTCAACCGGTTCGAAGCGCCCGTCGCGAAAGATCAGGCGGGTGGGGCCCGGCATGACACGCGTCGGACTGGAATGCGCGGCGTCGCCCGGGTATGCCACCACGCGCGTGCCGTCGAGTTCGAACGGTTGCGGGTCGATCACCCGCGGCCACAGGCCGGAATCCCGGTGCATCGCCACCGCGACACTTGGGTAGGTCGCCAGTTCCAGAAGACTCATCAACTGCGGCGCTGCCAGCATGATTTCGCGTAGACGATAGCGCTGCAAAGCCGCACGCGGACTCAGCCACACGCTTTCGGTGGCCTCGTGGTTGTCGTGCCGCGCGATCTGGTCCTGCGGTGCGCGCGTCAGGAAGAAGCGCGAGTCAAAGCGCTTCCTTGCCAGCGACGGCATTTTCGGTGTGATCCAGCGTGACCAGGGCTTGAGGGCACTGACGCTCAAGCGCAGGTCGAGTTCCTCGAGCACCTCGATGAACGAGAAGCCGGAGCGCACGCGACGGGTTGCCTCGTCCGCATACTCCGCACCTGCCGGTCGGCCATCGCGCCGCGTCGCCAGCAACACACCTGCTTCTTCAAAGGTTTCGCGCGCGGCCGCGACGTAGCATGCGGCCGCAGCCCGCACCTCGAGCGCAGGGTCGCCGAGCGCTGCGTGCAAGGCCTTGTCATCGGAATCGATGCGCGCCAGCATGTCTTCAGCGCTATCGGCGCGGTCGACCTTGCCGCCAGGAAACACATAGGCACCGCCCAGCACTTCGGAATCGTCATGACGCCGCTGCATCAAAAGCTCCAGGCCATCGGCACCGTCTCGCAACAAGAGGACCGTGGCCGACGGCCGCGGTGGTGTCTCGACGACTTCGTGATTGATGCGGAATTGCGCGGAACTCATGTTTGACTCCTGACATCTTTCCCGCTGAAGCCGCCGCGTGTTGCCGCTGCGATGCCCGAATACGCCGGCGCAGCAAGGGTTATTGAAGAAAGTGCCGGTGCGGGAGATTGGGAGGGTGATTGGAACACGTCGCTGCGACTTTTTGCCCGCCTTACGGGCTTTTTGGCCACGTATCCAGACAGTTACAATCGCGCTGCATTATCGGCCGTGGAGGCGATTAATGCAAACCAGCCACAGCTTTCCGGAGACAAAGCCAATGCAAGCACGCTATGCCGTCGAGGCACTGACAGGCCACGCCCGCGCCCTTCTTGTGGCCGCCGGGATGGATGCCGACAAAGCCGCCAGCGTCGCCGAAATTTTGGTCGAAGGTGATCTGATGGGGCACGACACGCACGGCCTGGCCTTGCTCGGCCCCTACCTGGGTGAGCTTGATAGCGGCGCGATGACCAGGAGCGGCGCGCCGCTTTTGCTCAACCAGCGGCCTGCCACCCAGGTGTGGGACGGGTTGCGCCTGCCCGGACCGTGGCTGGTGGTACAGGCGCTCGAAGCCTGCGCCAGCATGGCGCGCACCTATGGCACCGGCACGGTGGTGATACGCCGATCGCACCATATCGCCGCGCTGACTACCTACCTCAAGCGCGCCACCGACCAGGGCCTGCTGATGCTGCTGTACTGCAGCGACCGCAACAGCGCCAGCGTCGCTCCCTATGGCGGACGCGATCCGGTATTCAGCCCCAACCCGATGGCCTTCGGCATTCCGACCGGCGGCGAGCCCATCCTGGTGGATGTGTCATGTTCGATCACCACCAACGGCATGAGCGGGCGCCTGGCCAAGGAAGGCAAGCGCTTTCCCGGCAAGTGGCTGCTCGACGACAAGGGCGAGCCTACGGATGACCCGAAGTTCGGCCTGCCCGACGGCGGCGGTTCCATCCAGTTGCTGGGCGGCACCGATGCCGGCCACAAGGGCTATGGCCTGACACTCCTGGTGGAATCCCTCACTGGCGGCCTTGCGGCCCACGGCCGCGCCGATCCAAAAGACGGCTGGGGCGCCACCGTGTTCGTGCAGTTGCTCGACCCCGAGGCGTTCGGTGGCCTGGAAGGTGCAACCCGCCAGCTTGACTTCGTAGCCGCAGCCTGCCATGCCTCGACCCCGCGCATCTCCGGCCAACCGGTTCGGCTACCCGGCGAACGTGCGCAGGCCCGGCGTGCAGACCAGATCGCGCATGGCGTGTTGCTGCATGCGTCGATCATGCCGATGCTGGCTCCCTGGACGCAAAAGCTCGGCGTTGCAACGCCGCAGGCACTGCCTTGAAGACTCAGGCGGTTATTTCCATCCTTACTTCGCCGACACCATCGACCACAAACGAAACGCGCTCGCCAACCTGTGGAAAGCGGGTTGTCACCAGACTGCCGGTGGTCACGAATTCGCCCGCGCGCAAGCCCTGGCCACGAGTCTGCAGGTGCCGCACGATCCACAGCATCGCGTCCAGCGGGTGCCCCAGCACATCACGCCCGTGACCCGCCCCCGCTTCCACCCCGTTGACAGTGGCCACGCCGCGCAGGGCCGCCAGGTCGAGCCCCTGCCAATCGGTCTTCCAGTCGCCCAGCACAACGCCATGGTTCCATGCGTTGTCGGCAGCCAGGGACAGCATGGTCGCACCCTCGTCCCGGCCGAAGCGACTGTAATCGGCACCGCGATCGTCGATCAACTCGAACGCTGCGCACACCCCGCCGATATGCGCGGCAATCGCAGCCCGGGTCGAGGGCGGCGCGTCGACACTGGTATCGCTATCCACCAGAAATGCGAGTTCGCATTCGAAACCGATATGCACGCCCGCGCCTGCGCTGACGGTGGCCGGCGAGCGCTGCACGGCGCTGGCCAGCACCTGACCGGCGATGGAGTCGCCGTAGCCGACAAACGCGCGCATGGCTGGCGTGGTGAGGGCGATCTTGTGCCCTGCGCGCGGTCCGCGCCCGGTCGCGCAGCGCAGGGCCACCAGCGCATCCTGCACCGCGTAGGCCTGGGCGACGGATTCCGGCGTTGCGGCGCCGGCCAGCGGCGCAAATGGCCGGCGTTGCGCGTGCTCGGCATCGAGCCAGCGCGCCGCCGCGTTGATCTTGCCACCAGACACCTGGTTCATGATTGCCGTTCCCTTTTGATGCATGTGGCCGCGATTATCGGCCTTTCACGCCCACAGGTCGAATCCGTACATCGCTTCGGGCTCGAAGGCGCGGCATGCTGAACCGGCCGGAGCCGAACCGGCTGCGCGGCTTGATCCTGATGGTCGGCGCTGGCCTGTGCTGGAGCATGGGCGGCCTGGTGGTGCGCTCGCTGACCCTGCAGGATGCCTGGGCGATCGTCTTCTGGCGCTCGATTTTCATGGCCCTCTTCGTGGCGGTGGTGCTGCTGGTGCTGCATCGTCGCAGCATGCTGACCGAAGTACGCGCCATCGGCCCGGCCGGCTGCGTGGCCGCGCTGTGTCTGGCTGCGCAAATCTATTTGTTCATACTTTCCCTGCGCAACACCTCGACTGCGCACACCTTTGTGTTGATGAGCATCTCGCCGTTGGTGACCGCGCTGGCCGGGCGCCTGTTCCTAGGCGAGCGTGTGGTGTGGACCACCTGGGTGGCGATCGGCGTGGCGCTCGCCGGCATCGGCGTGATGTTCGGCGGTGGCTTTGCGGCGCAGTCCGAGCGCGCCCATTTGATCGGCAACCTGTTCGCTCTCGGTATACCGCTGGCCTACGCCTGCCAGATCCTCGCCGTGCGGCAGGTGCGTGGCAAGGCGGACGCGCCACCCAACCTGTTGCCTACCATCCTGGTCGGTGGCCTGGTCGCCGCCGCACCGGCTGCGTTATTGGCACCCAGCCTGGCGGCGAGCACCCCCGACATGCTGCTGCTGGCCTTCATGGGCTGCATTCAGTTGGGCCTGGGTTGCCTGTTGATGACACTCGCGGTACCGCATTTGCGTGCCGCCGAAATGGGTCTGCTGGCGCTGCTCGAAACCATCCTTGCGCCACTCTGGGTATGGCTGGGCGTCGGTGAAACGCCGGGCACGGGCGCACTCATCGGCGGTGGCATGATCGTAGGCGCCCTGCTGGTCAACGGGCTTTTCAGCCTGCGCCACGACTCAAGGCGGTAGCGGAATGTCGGCGTTCCAGCAAATTGTTGGCCACCAGAGCGCCGATCACCACGCCGGCACCAAGCCATTCAACCGGCAGCGGCATGTGTCCGCGCAGTGCGTCGACCGCGAACACCGCCACCGGGGTGGCATTGGCGATCAGCAGTGTATTGACCGCACCCAGCCGGGCCACAGCGATAGCAAACAGGAATATCGCCACGTAGAACGGGAATACACCGATGTAGGCGATCGCCGGCAATTGCGCCAGCACCGTCGCCGCCGAGGGCACCTGCGCAATCCCGAATGGCGTGAGAATGGCGGTCAGGATACAGATGCCGGCCGTCCCGGCCAGGCACGCTAACGTGGTGTAGCGCAAAGGTGACCAGGTGGCGAAGCGCTGTGCCCCCAGGGTGTAGACAATCCAGCCCAGGGCACCGACAAACGCCATCGCATCGCCGATCAGCGAGCCGCCGCTGAGCGCCCGGGTGAAGTCACCACGGGTGATCACCAGGGCCAGGCCGGCGAAGGCGACCAGGATGCAGGCCATGGTGTGGGTGGCGGGGCGTATGCCGCGGCTCACCCAGAACCAGAATGCGGTCAACATCGGCTGCAGCGCCATGATCACCGAGATATGCCCCGGACTTGTGTAGTACAGGGCCCAGAACACGATCAGCCCGAACACCATGAAGCCGGCACAGCCATGCAGCACCACCGACGCCCCGCGCCCTTCGGTGGAAAAGGCTGCCGCCCCCTCACGCCACCATAGCGTCAAGGCGAACAGCAATGCACCGATCGCGTAACGCAGCACACCGAAGTAATACTGGTCCATGTACTGGAGCACGTGTTGCGACAAAGGCAACTGTGTACCCCACAAGAGGACCGTAACCACCATACCCGCGGTAGCCAGCGTCCTGGCGCGTCCGTCGGACGCAACGCTCAGCATCGTCGTACCGTGCACGCAGCGGTCAAACGGGCATGCCCCGCAGTCGCATCAACTAGGCCGTTGGCAGGCGGTGGTCGCGAAACTGTTCGCGCAGCTTCACCTTGAGCATCTTGCCGGTGGCCCCGAGCGGAATCGCATCGACGAAGGCAACATCGTCCGGCAACCACCATTTGGCGATCTTGCCATCGAAGAAGTGCAGCAGTTCCTCCCTTGTAACATCCATGCCGGGCTTCTTCACTACCACCAGCAGCGGCCGCTCATCCCATTTCGGGTGCGCAATACCGATCACGGCCGCCTGCTGGACCGCCGCATGCGCCACCGCGATGTTTTCGAGGTCAATCGAACTGATCCACTCGCCACCCGACTTGATCACGTCCTTGCTGCGATCGGTGATCTGCATATAGCCGTCGGGGCTGATCGAGGCCACGTCGCCGGTGGGAAACCAGCCATCGACGAGTGGATCACCGCCCTCGCCTTTGAAGTAGTCGCGCACCACCCAGGGCCCGCGAACCAGCAGGTCGCCAAAGGCCTTGCCGTCCCACGGCAGCTCCGCGCCGTCGCCACCGACGATCTTCATGTCCACGCCAAACACCGCACGACCCTGGGTGATTTCAACCTTGAACTGCTCTTCAGGCGCCTGCGACAGATGCTTGGTCTTCAGGTTGCACACCGTGCCCAGCGGCGACATCTCGGTCATGCCCCAGGCATGCAGCACCTTGACCCCGTAGTCGTCCTGGAAGGTCTTGATCATCGCCGGCGGACATGAGGAGCCTCCGATCACGGTGCACCTGAGCGTCGAGAACTTGAGCCCGTTTTGTTTGAGGTGTGCGAGCAATCCCAGCCATACCGTGGGTACGCCCGCCGACATGCTCACCTTCTCGGTCTCGAACAATTCGAAAATGCTCTTGCCGTCAAGGTGCGGCCCGGGTAGCACCAGTTTCGCGCCTACCAGCGGGCAGGCATAGGCCAGGCCCCAGGAATTGACATGGAACATCGGCACCACCGGCAAAATGCAGTCGCGCGCCGAGCAGTTGAGGCTGTCCGGCAACGCCGATGCATAGGCATGCAGCATGGTCGACCGATGGCTGTACAGGGCGCCCTTGGGATTGCCGGTGGTGCCCGAGGTGTAGCACAGAGACGAAGCGGTGTTCTCGTCAAAACTCGGCCATTGCAACTGATCCGAGGCCGCGCCCAGAAGGTCTTCATAGCACAAGAGGCCCTCCAGCTTCGAATTCCCGGGCATGTGCGCGCGGTCGGTCATCAGCACCAGGATCTTGCAGGTTTTCAGGTGCCCGGCGATGCCCTCCACCAGGGGCAGGAAAGTCAGGTCGAAGAACAGCACCCGATCTTCGGCGTGGTTGATGATCCAGGCGATCTGCTCCGGAAACAGGCGTGGATTGATGGTGTGCATCACCGCGCCGATACCGGATATGCCGTAGTACAGCTCGAAATGCCGATAGCCGTTCCACGCCAGCGTGCCGACACGGTCACCAAGGCCTACGCCGAGACTGTGCAGCGCATTGGCGGCGCGCTTGGCGCGAAGCCTGGCTTCGGCATAGGTGTAGCGATGCATGCCGCCCTCGACCGTGCGCGACACCACCTCGCTGTCGGCATGATGCCGCGCGGCATGTTCGATGACCGTGGAAATGAGCAGCGGTTGGCTCTGCATGAGGCCCAGCATATGTTTCTCCGGATAGGCGATTGCAGCGACGAAACAGCTACGAAACAGCTACGAAAACGCATTGCGATTATAGCTGCCGCCCATGCGATGCTGCGCCAAGCCAAGGTCGCCTGCGCGACCTCGCGCAGGGCTGATCAGACGAGAAAAAGCCCGCATGCGAAATGCATGCGGGCCTGTGTGAACGCAGCGTCGCGCCTTACCTGCCGCTGACCCAGGCTGCCAGTTCCTTGACCTCCTGGCTACCCGGCTGACGCTCCTGCATGGCCTTGACCACCGTCTTCATGTCCTCGTACATCATGTGACTGTCGAGCACGGTGTAAAGATAAAGCTCTGGCGTGATGTCATCGGCTGCGGCAGTGGCGCGCCAGGCGTCATAGGTCTTCTTCGCAGAAGCCACTTCGGCGCTCTGGCTGGCACTCAGTTGCTGGGTTTTGATCCCGCGTACGGTCACGCCGCCCGCACGCCCCAGCTTGGCGATCTGTATCACCTCCGCGGTCTGCGCCAGTTTGGCCGGCGCGCTGCCCGGCACCTGGGAGACCTCCGGCCGGCCGGCCGTCGCGTCGCCCTGCTTCGCGCCAGCCTTGAACACCGCCGGCCCCTTCCAGGTTTCCTGGCGACCACCGTCGAAATACACCACGCGCAACAGCGCGCCTTCAGCCACAGTGAAGCGATCACCTTCACGAACCTTCATGAAGGGGGTTGCCCGCGTGGCGGCACTACCGCCCTGATAGGTAACCTCACCCTGCATCTGGTTGATCAAGCCGACGTCGGCCCCCGACCAGGCAACGCATGCGAACCCAAGGCACAGCATCTGGCCTGACCAGCGGACAAGGCGGGAAAGAGTCAAGGTTGTCATTTGGATTCCTTCATAAATCCGCCGCCGCCGGGTGTCGGCATCGCCATTATGCATCGCGCCATGATGCAACGCACCAACCGATATTGCTCGTAAAGCCGCAAGACCTCAAGGCAAAATGTCACGCAGGCCTGCGCAAGCGGGCCGATTGCCGGCTCATATCACCATTTTTAACGATTCCGCAGGCCTTCGTCACCCGTCACCTCGACCACGTCAACCACCCCCGAGCGACCTTTTACCGCGATGCTGTCGCGCCGCCCTGCGATCACGCCCGCGCCCGCCGCTTCGACAGTGGCACGGCTGGCAACAATCCGCCAGCCAAGGTCCTTGGTTGCCCCCTCCAGGCGCGAGGCGGTATTCACGGTATCGCCAATGATGGTGTACTCGCGGCGCTTTTCGGTGCCGATGTCACCCGAGATCACCACACCGGTATGCAGCCCGATGCCGATGGCGAATTCCGGCAGGCCGCGGTCGCCGAAGCGCTCGTGCATCCAGAGCTTGAACTCGTCAGCGGCGGCCAGCATGCCAAGCGCGGCGCGCACCGAACGGCGCGCGTGGTCCGGGTAAGGCACGGGCGAGCCGAACATCGCCATCACGGCATCGCCGATGTACTTGTTGACATTGCCGCGTTCAGCCAGAATCGGCTCGCATACCCGTGCAAAATAGGTGTTGAGCATCTCGACGACTTCATGCGCGCTGAGCTTCTCGGAGATGGTGGTGAAATTGCGGATGTCGGAGAAAAGCACCGTCACCGTCATCTCCTCGCCCTTCAAGTCGAGCCCTTCTCCTTCACCCTGGTTGGCGATCAGGAGATCGACCACTTCAGACGACACGTAGGAACCGAACATCGAGCGCAGGCGGCGCCGCGCACGCTCCTCCCCGGTCAGCCGCAGGGCGAGCGTGATGAGGAACCCCAACAGCAGGGTCAACTGCAAAGCCGAAACCGGCAGCACCAAGTCGAAGCGGAAAGCCTGGTAAGCACCTGCGGCGAGCAACGCGGCCACGCCGATACCGGCCGCAGCGCCGGCAAGCGGATGCAAATGCAGGAACAGCCAACCGGCCAGCACGGACATGGCCAGGATGACCAGCGCGATGCCGGCCCGATCGAGGTCGCGCGGGAAGTGTCCCGAGAGCAGGGTCTCGACGATGTTGGCATGTACTTCGCCACCGGTCATCTGCGATCGGGTAAAGCCCACCAGGCCACGCGAATAAGGAGTCAGATGGGTGTCCTGTAAACTGGAGGAATCGTGTGCGGTGATGATCACCACCCGCCCCTTGAGCGCCTTGACCGCCGGCAGTTCGAGCGCCCCGGGCTCGAGCAGGCGCGCCATCGAGACACTGGGTATGGTGTTGGACGGCCCGACATAGCCGACCACGCGCGAGGCCGGTTTGCGTTCGATGCGTGCGCCGCCAACATTCCAGACAGCTGCCTGCGGATCCTGCGCGGCCACGCGCAGCGCAAGCTGGGTCGAAAACCCCAAGCCCGGCACGCCCGGCTCGGTGAGCAACACCGGATAGTAGCGCCGCACGATGCTGTCCTGGTCGGGAAACAAATTGGCCAGGCCAACATCCTGCAACTGGTTGGGCAGCAGGTAGAAGTGTTCCGGGGGCGGCAGCACCAATTCGGACTCACCACGCGAGTTCTCTATCAGGTGACCGACCAGGATCTTGTTGCCATGCGCCAGCCGTTCGCGAAACGCGCTGTCGTAGGTACGGCTGATTTGCGTGTCCGGCAGGTTGAGTCGTTTGAGCCAGGTCTCGGCACTGGTGGCGTAAACGAAATCGAGGCCGATCACGCTGGCCCCGGCTTCGTCCAAAACCTTCATCGCGGCCGCGAAGTGCGGTTGCCAGAATGCCAGCGGATCGTCCTTGAGCTTGAGAAAGGTGGCGTCATCCACCGACACGATCGCCACATGCAAGGCCTCACGCCTCTTGCCGGCGACGTGATGCCAGGCGTCGTAGTAAAAATCGTCGAACCCGGTGAGAAGGCCCTGCCATTGCGCCGCCAGCGTCAGGCCCGCAGTGGCCAGCGCCACCGCCACGAAGCGCCGCAAATCATGCCAGAGTGCCATCGGGCTCAATCGCCAACCAGTACGAACGGCGCCCAGAAAAACGGGTGTGCGCGCGAATACGTGCGACCACCGGTGGCGAAGCCGCTCCCGGCGACCGAGCGCTGCGCCGCCGCCAGTGACGCGATCGGCGACTTGCCGGCCTTGAGTTCGCGAAACGTTCCGGTGACAAGCGCCTGCGTTGCACTACTTTCCACCGGCCAATGACTGACCATCAGGCGCCGCGCGCCTGCGTACATGAACGCGCGTGTGAGGCCGGCGAAGCCCTCACCATTGTTGCCGGCCGGCGATTCGCCGGCCGTATTGCATGCCGACAAGACCAGAAGATCGGCCGACAGTTCGAGGTCCTCGATGACCTCTTTCATCGACAACAGGCCGTCCTCGCCGCCCAGGTCGCCGGTGAGCGTCAACGCCAGCGCCGGCTGGGCCAGCGCGCGCGACGGGGTGCGCGAGCGCCCTTCGGCGTCGGCGCCCGGATCGATGCTTTGCACGAAGTCGGCGCCAAGAAAGCCGTGGGTGGCGAACAGTACATAGCGCGCGTCCTTGAGCACGCCGGATTTGGCGCGCTTTTCCTGCGCTTCGCGGCGCGTCAGCACCAGCGAGGGCTCACCCAGCAGGGCCGCGACCTCGCGCGCCTCCTGCTCGGTTTCGGGCAGGCGCGGAATACGTGGCAGGCCGTCCGCCCCCGCGCCCGCAAGGCTGCCCAGCAGGTCGCGGGTAAGGGCGCTATAGGTCGCCACCTCTCCGGATTCGGCACCAAACACCGGGTCGGCGAACGCCACAAGTTCACGCTGATAAGTGCCCGCCGCACGCGGATTGACCCGCTGCGAGGCAAGCGCCGCCAACGATGGCAGGTAGGTAAACCCGTGCGTGGCACCAGCGAACGGCAAGGCTGCGTATTCGGCCAGGAAGGGCTTCTCGGCGCTGCCGTCCGAGGCCGAGCGCACGGCGGCGAAGCGGGCGCGCTCCGCCTCGCCATAGCTTGTGACCAGCAACTCCAGCGGCAAGCCGTACAGGGCGCCGTCGGCCACCACCATAACCTGGCGCGCCCCCGCGAGCACATCGGCCAGCGGCCGGATCAGATCCTGGTAAAGGCCGGCAAGAATCGCCGGATCGACCTGGCGCAGCACCACCGGAGGATCCCCTTGGGCGATGCGCTCCATCGGGCGCCGGATCAGGCCGACGCGACGCGCGATCTCCTCGCGTGAAAGCCGCACGTGCACCATGCGAAAGCGTTCGCGGGTCACCGCAAAGACCAGCGTTTCATTCGGCAGCAGGGTAAACGACAGCAGCGCTTCTCCCGGCTTCATCAGTGTCTGCTGCAGTTCGTCCGCAGTCACCGGTCGCGGCGCGGTCAGCTCCATATATCGCGGGTAGTCGCGCCATAGCTGGTCCTCTGCCTGCCTCAGGCCGGTTGCTGCTTCCTGCATGCGCCTGGCAATCCCCGCCTTGAGTTCGGCGGCACCGGGCTGTGATGCGGCAACCGAAAGCCCGGCCAAGCGCAACTCGGCAATGCTGTCCTGCAGGCTGCGGCGCTGCGCGGCCAGGCGCTCGAAAACCGCATCATCGGAAAAGCGCGCGACGTCGGCCTGGCGCAGCATCTCGGAGAACACCCGCGACTGGCTGCGCGAAGCAATTGCCAGTGCCTCCCGGTCAAAGCCGGCACCAGGCGTTTGCCCGTGCAACACCGCCAGTATGCGGATCAATTCACGGTAGACATACGAGAACTGGCCGAGGAACGCATGGCGTGAGTCCTCCGACAGGCCGCGATTTTGCGCGTAAAGCGACTCGAGCGCATCCACCGCTTCCCGGTAGTAGGGCAAGGCTTCGCGCAAGCGCCCACGTCGCGCCAGGCTGTAGGCCATGCTGCTTGCGTTGATCAACAGATTGCGCTGCACGCCGGCGTCGCGCGCAATCGCCACTGCCTTGGCATAGTTGGCTTCAGCCTCGGCGATGCGCCCCTGGCGGTCATAGGTGATGGCAAGCGTGGTGAGCATGCTGGCGGTATCAAGATGCGTGGGCCCCAGCGCCTGTTCGGCGATCGCCAGCGCGCGTTGGTGCAGCGGCAAGGCTTCGTCGAAGCGCCCGCGCCCTGCAAGGAGAACGGCAAGGTTGTTGAGTGTCGCCGACATGGCCGCACCGCCCGCACCCTGCAACCGCTCTTGAATTGCCAGCGCCCGCCGGTAGAGTGTCTCGGTTTCCGACGCCTGTCGCGCCACCCCGACTTCGATACGCGCGCGCCGCCCCGGCGCCGCACCCAGCGCCGCCGGAGCGCCGGTTTCATCCTGTTTGCTTTGTTCAAACAGAGTGTTGGCAACATTGTTGAGGCTCAGCGCAATGTCCGGGTGAGCAGGCGGCAAACCTTTCTCGCGTGCCGCCAATACACGCCGGAAGAGCTGCTCGGCTTCACCAAACTTGCCCTGCAGCAGCATCACATTACCCAGATTGGTCAAGGTCGCAAGCGTCGTCGGATGCTCAGGGCCCAGTTGCTTCTCATGCACCGCCAATGCACTTCGATGCAGATTTTCCGCCTGCGACACATCTCCGGTCGCCGCCGTGACCGTAGCCGGCGTGCCTGCTTGCGCGCCCGCGCCGGACGCCATCGCTTGCCTGCCCGGTGACTGGCTCGCGCCCTGCGCCAGTTGACCGCTCCTGCCCAGGCGGTCCAGCACGCGTGCCAGGTTGGCCAGCGTCACGGCAGTGTCCGGGTTGTCGCGACCAGCGGTTTTTTCCTTGATCGCCAGGGCCCTGCGCAGCAACAACTCGGCATTGGCGAAATCCCCCTGGCGTTCAACCACCAGGCCAAGGTTGTTGAGCATGGCGCCCACGAATTCGTGCTGCGGACCCAGGTGCTTCTCGTAAATCGCCAAGGCGTCGCGAAAACTCGCTTCCGCGCCGGCCAGATCGTTCAGGCGCAGGCGCGCCGAACCCAGCGCTGAATGGCTGGTGGCGACGTTGGGGTCGGCCGCACCAAAACCTGCCGTTCCCGCCGCCAGCGCCTCGCGCGCCAGGCGGTCGGCCTGGGCGAAGTCGCCCTTGGCCAACCAATCGTCAACCTGCCCCTGCAATTGCTGCCATCGCTGGGCGTCAGGCAGGGACAAGGGCCGCGAACTTTGCGCAGCCGCAGCAGTCAGGCAAAGCGTGGCAACACAGGCGGCGATACAATTGCGAATGCTGATCAATCATCCTCCGTGCCGTCATGGCCAGGCGCCGGCGCGGGCGCGCAGCGCACCAAAATTGCCCTTCAACTGAAAGAGTATGCCACTGTGAACCAAGCTTTCCGGCCGCCCACACTGACCCTGCGTGCGGTTGATGCGCTTGACTGGTCGCCGCGCTTCGGCAGTTTGCCGTCGCATTTCTACAGTCGAGTCAATCCCAGTGCACTGCAGGATCCGTATTTGGTCGCTTTCAATCCGGATGCGGCGCCCCTGCTGGGCCTTGACCCGGCGGCGGCGACCAGCCACGAGTTTGTCGACAGCTTTACCGGGAACCGCCTGCCTCAGGGCGCCAACCCGTTGGCCGCCGTTTATTCCGGCCACCAGTTCGGCAGCTACGTACCGCGGCTGGGTGATGGGCGCGCGATTTCGCTGGGTGAAGTCGTGGGCCGCGACGGCATTTGCGACATTCAACTGAAGGGCGCCGGCCTTACACCCTACTCGCGCATGGGCGACGGGCGCGCCGTGTTGCGTTCATCGATCCGTGAGTACCTTTGCTCGGAAGCCATGCACGCGCTGGGCGTGCCCACCACGCGCGCCCTGGCGATCACCGGTTCGGACCAGCCGGTGATCCGCGAGACAGTCGAAACCGCCGCAGTGTTGACCCGGCTTGCCCCGTCTTTCGTGCGCTTCGGTTCGTTCGAATACTGGTATCACCGCCGCGATGGCGCCGCGGTGCGTACCTTGGCCGACTTCGTGATCCATGAATTCTTCCCTGAATTCGACGGGTTGGCGGATCGCCATGCGCGCTTTCTGGCCGAAGTGGTGAGGCGTACCGCAAACATGGTTGCCGCCTGGCAGACCTGCGGCTTCATGCACGGCGTGATGAATACCGACAACATGTCGATTCTCGGCTTGACGCTCGACTACGGCCCATTCGGCTTCATGGAGGCGTTCGATCCTGGCCACATCTGCAATCATTCAGACGACGCTGGCCGCTACGCCTACAACATGCAGCCCAGAGTGGCGCACTGGAATCTTTATGCACTGGGCCAGGCACTGGTGCCTTTGATGGAACCCGAAGCGATCGAAGCCGGGCTCAAGGGCTTCGACGCGGCGTTCGATACGGCCCTCAATGCCGGCCTGCGGCGCAAGCTCGGGCTGCTCGCCGAACGCGACGAGGATGTCGCCCTGTGCGACGAAATGTTCGCGCTGTTGGCCGAGTCGCGCATGGATTTCACCTCGTTCTTCAGGAATTTGGCACCTCTGGAGAGCGCGGGAACTGGCGGCGACCGTGTGCTGCGCGACCACAGCCTCAATCCGGCGCGCTTCGATGCCTGGGCACTGCGCTATCGCGCCCGGCTGTGCGCCGAGGACAGCGTCGACTCGCAACGGCGCGTCGCGATGAACGCGGTGAACCCCAAGTATGTGCTGCGAAACTATCTGGCCGAAGCGGCGATCCGCAAGGCCGCAGATCAGCGCGACTACTCGGAAATCGCGCGCCTGCATGATGTGCTCAGACGACCGTTTGACGAACAGCCGCAGTACGAGGCCTACGCCGCACCTGCACCGGACTGGGCGGCCGGCATCGAGGTCAGCTGCAGCTCGTGAGCGCGCGTCGGCCGACATGGCGCCGGCCTTGTGAAACCGTTCCCGGCAATGCTGCGTATCAACCGCCAAGGGAAGCGTTGAACCAGCGCGTAGGCCGAGAAAGTCGCTCTCGAAACATGCTGAATCGTAGAGGCTCGTTGTTCGGGGGCCGCGTTCCCGGGACTTGTTCAGCGTTTTCAAGACAGCAATTCCATGACACCCTGCCCACCTTACTTGAACAGTTGACAAAATGAACCTGCCCAAGATCAGCAAGACCGACCAGGACTGGAAGACGCAGCTCACCGGCGAACAATACGAGGTGACGCGCAAGCACGGTACCGAGCGCGCTTTCAGCGGCCAATACAATGACCACCACGGCGACGGCGTCTATTACTGCGTCTGCTGCGGCACGCCGCTGTGGGATTCACGCTACAAGTTCGAGTCCGGCACCGGTTGGCCGAGTTTCTGGCAACCGGCCGTCGATGCGAATGTCGCCACCGATACCGACACCAAGTTCTTCATGCGCCGTACCGAGGTCCATTGCGCGGTGTGTGAGGCGCACCAGGGCCACGTGTTCGAAGACGGGCCCCGGCCCACCGGCCTGCGTTATTGCATCAATTCCGCATCGCTCAAGTTCGTGGCGCGCGGCTGCGGAGCGGACGGTGCTGCTGCAGACGCCAAGGTAAAATGACGGGCTATGGATTTCCTCATCGATCTCGTCCCGGCGCTGCCGTTTCTGCTGGTCGCCTTCAATTTGATCGACATGTTCCTGGCGACCAAACTGGCGATGGGTGCGGCGGTGCTGCAGATCATCGCCAGCCGTCTGCGCTACGGACGTGTCAAACGCATGCACGCGGTGACCTTCGCCGCCATCATCGTGTTCGGCGCGATCACGCTTTTGTTGCACGACGACTACTTCATCAAGATCAAGCCGACCGTGCTCAACTGGGGCTTTGCGTTGGTTTTTCTGGGGGCGCCGTTGTTGTTCAAGAAAAACCTGCTGCGCATGATGCTGGGAGAAAAGCTGGCAATGCCTGATTTCGCCTGGGCGCGCCTGAATCTGATGTGGGTCGCCTACTTCTTCGCCATTGGCGCGACCAACTTGTATGTCGCGAACAACTTTTCGGCGGAAATCTGGGGCAAGTTCCGGGTATTTGGCATGTACGGGGCCTTGATTGCCTTCATGGTGATTCAGGGCTTTTATGTCTACCGGCACATGCAGCCTGAACCGGCACCTGCAGACACGAAGGAATGATGCTTGAACTCCGGCACTGACATGTTGCAGGACATTCGCCAGCGCTTGGCGGTGCTCGAACCAAGCCGGCTCGAACTGCGCGACGACGGCGCCGCCCACATCGGGCATGCAGGCGCCGGCGGTGGCCATTTTGCGTTGACCGTCGTGTCCGAGCATTTCACCGGCCAGTCACGCGTTGCGCGCCACCGCATGGTGTATGCAGCACTGGGCCCGTTGATGCAGGCGGGCATCCACGCGTTGGCGCTGTCGACATATGCGCCCACGGAAGTCGCGGCGCAAGACGCTTGAATCCAATTCAATCTCGAGGTATGACAATGAAGAATCGACTTCCCCTCCTTTTCGCGGGCCTGCTCGCAACCGCTGCCTGCGGCGCCCAGGCGCAAAACCTCGCGCGCGTCAACGGTGTGGCGATTCCAAGCGCGCGCGCCGATGCCATGGTCAAGGAACTCGCATCCCAGGGCCGCGGCGACAACCCGCAGTTGCGCCAGGCGGTTCGCGACGAGTTGATCAACCGTGAAATCATGATGCAGGAGGCCGGCCGGCTGGGCCTTGCCAAGCTGCCCGAGGTCGCCAACCAGCTGGAACTGGCGCGGCAGAACGTGCTGGTACGAGTTTACGTACAGGAGTACTTCAAGAAATTCCCGGTCACCGACGTCGAGATGAAGGGCGAGTACGAGCGCATCCGCAAGGAACTTGGCGAGAAGGAGTATCGGGCACGGCATATCCTGGTGAAAACAGAAGACGAAGCCCGCGCGATCACAGCCAGGATCAAGGGCGGCGCCAAGTTCGAGGAAATGGCAAAGGCATCCGACGACCCGGGCTCCAAGGACAAGGGCGGCGACCTTGACTGGGCTACCGCATCGACCTTCGTGCCGGAATTCTCCAGGGCGATGAGCGCGCTAAAAAGAGGGGAAGTCACCGAAACCCCGGTCAAGACGCAGTTCGGTTTCCATGTGATCCGGCTTGACGACGTGCGCGACACGCAGTTGCCATCGATGGAAGAGGCCAAACCGCGAATTTCCGAACTGCTGCAACGCCAGCGTTTCGAGAAAATGCTTGCCGAATTGCGCACCAAGGCCAAGGTCGAGTAACTGTTCCGGGGATTGGGTGCATGCATGCAGGCCGCCGGCAGGCGGCTTTTTTTTGCCTATCGGAATCGCACGCGAAGTTACATCATTTGCTATCATAGAAATGTTCACGATAGGTCTGTTGTATGATGCGCTGCATCCTTGCATCCTTGTTTCTCTCGACATGATGGAGATTCCCGATGACGCTCACCGAACTGCGGTACATCGTCGCTGTCGCCCGCGAGCGCCATTTCGGACATGCGGCGGAAGCCTGTTTCGTCAGCCAGCCCACTCTTTCCGTAGCGGTAAAAAAACTGGAGGAGGAACTCGGCACGGCACTGTTCGAGCGCAGCCAGAGCGAAGTCACCGTCACCCCGGTTGGCGCCGAAGTGGTAGCCCAGGCGCAACGGGTGCTTGAACAGGCCAGCGCCATCAAGGAACTGGTCAAACTAAGGCGCGATCCGCTGGCGGGACAATTGCGACTCGGCGTGATCTATTCGATCGCGCCCTATCTTTTGCCGGCACTGGTGCCACGCATGATCAAGACCGTTCCTGGCATGCCTCTGGTGATCGAGGAAAACTTTACTCACCGGCTGCTGGAAATGCTCAAGAGCGGGGATATCGACGTGGCAATTCTGGCACAGCCGTTCTCCGAGCCCGGCATCATGATGCAGGCGGTGTACGATGAACCGTTCATGGTCGCACTGCCGGCGGGACATGCATGGGCGGGACGCAAGTCGATTGCCGCTGCCGACTTGAAAAATGAAACCATGTTGCTGTTGGGTTCGGGCCATTGCCTGCGCGACCAGGTATTGCAGGTGTGCCCGGAACTGATGCGCTTTTCCTCCAGCAGCGTCGAGGGCATCCAGAAAACCTTTGAAGGATCCTCGATTGAAACGATCCGCCACATGGTCGCCTCGGGTATCGGTCTGACCGTTTTGCCGGCCTCGGCGGTTCCGGCCGGTGAGCGCAGGAAAGACCTGATTGTTTACCGACCGTTCGTGGCGCCGGCGCCGAGCCGGCGCATCGCCCTGGCCTGGCGCAAGAGTTACACGCGCGCAAGCGCGATCGAAAAACTGCGTGAATGCGTTCTCGGAACCCGCCTGGCAGGCGTGCAAATGCTGGAAATGGCGCCGCTCGCAATGCACTGAACGACCGGCGTCCGGCTCAATTGCGGACCGTGCTGATCGGCCGGACGCTCGCCGGTGCTCTCACTGCCGTAGCGCGCCGCGCGGCGCGCGCCATGCGAACACCAGCGCCGCCCATCCGACGATGGTTGCCAACGCAACGAGATACGCCCACCACACGCCCAAGTCCATACTGAACCAGTAGATCAGGAGAAAGGCGAACGGATAAATCACGATGCCCTGAATCGCCGTGGCCAGCGCAGCCGCAGTCGCGGCCGCGCCCACGCGCGGTTGCATGAGGATGATCGAGCTTGTGAGCACCAGCGGAAAGGCCGCCAGCAAACCGGTCCAGTCAGGCCCGATGGTGTGACTGAGAGTCACCACCGCGCCGGCGACCAGCCCCACAAACAAGGCGCGCAAGGGCAGGTCGAACCAGCGCGTGGCACCAGCCAGCAACTTGCGGCCGGAGAGGGCGTGCCGAGTGGCAAGCGAACTGATCACCAAAGCCAGTGTACTCACCAGCAGCAAGGGCAGCGGCGCTGGATTCCAACGCTGCAGGAGCCACGCCACAAGAAACAAGGCGAGCAATGCCAAGCCCAGGCTTGCGGCCATGGGCATGCGCCGCGCGAGCAGCACATACACCATGCCGAAGGCCGCCACAGCGGTATTTGCGGCAACGCTGCCAAGCGCGGCCGCGGCGATGAAATGCGGCGGCGTGGTGAGCGCCAGCATCACATAGGTGGGGCCCACCGAGACCGGCATGGCCATGATCAGGCCGGCAATCAGCGGACCGCTTCTCTCGGCCATCGCTGCGGCCGATACCACCACGGTGGCCGCGAAAATCACCTTGAGCGCGATCGCCAGCCAGAGCGGGTAGTCGCTCAACTGCACCCGTTACCCATGGATCGCGCCCCGTGCCGGCGCATATCGCGCTAGGCCAGCCACGCGCGCGCGTTGCGGAACATGCGCATCCAGGGCCCGTCCTCTCCCCAGGCGGCTGGCGCCCAGGACTGCTGTACGGTACGAAAGGCGCGCTCGGGATGCGGCATCACGATGCCAAAGCGGCCGTCCGCCGTCGTGTAGCCATTGAGGCCCCCGGCCGAGCCATTCGGGTTGTAAGGATAGGTTTCGGTGGCAGCGCCACGGTTGTCGACATAGCGGATCACGGGAATCGCCGCGGCTGCATCGCCGTGTTGCGAAAAATCGCTGAAACCTTCGCCGTGCGCGGTGGGCACAGTGATGCGGCTGCCGACCATGCCGCCAAAAAAAATCGACGGCGATTCCAGCACTTCGACGGTGACAAAGCGCGCTTCGAACTGCTCGCTGCGATTCTTTGTAAAGCGCGGCCAGGCACTGGCACCCGGAACCAGGCTGCCGAGGTTGGCCATCATCTGGCAGCCATTGCAGACCCCGAGCGCGAACACGTCCGGGC
Organism: uncultured Burkholderiales bacterium; assembly: GCA_964470865.1. Taxonomy (GTDB): domain Bacteria; phylum Pseudomonadota; class Gammaproteobacteria; order Burkholderiales; family JAEUOS01; genus JAEUOS01. Next base: position 39,488 of record CAYYFR010000022.1, read on the forward strand.
GCGCGAAAAAGCCCTCGAAATCGGCACGTGCGCGCGGATTGAACAAGATCGATTTGCCCCAGCCGGCACCAGCACCGAGCACGTCGCCGTAGGAAAATCCACCGCAAGCCGCGAAGCCCTTGAAGTCCGCCAGCGACACACGCCCGCCGATGATGTCGCTCATGTGCACATCGTAGGCGGCAAAGCCGGCGCGGTCGAACGCCGCGGCCATCTCGACATGACCATTGACACCTTGCTCGCGCAGGATCGCGATCTTCGGCCGTGCGCCGATGGCGATCATCGGCATCACATGGTCGATGGCCGGATCGAAGCATAGCGATGGACTCAAACCCGGATCGTCGACATCGGCGGCGGCGTCGAATTCCTGCCTGGCGGTCTGCGGGTTGTCGCGCAAAGCCTGCATGCGGTAGCTGGTCTCACTCCATACGCGCAGCAGTTCGGCGCGCGGCAATGCGAACACCGGCTTGGCGTTTCGCACGAAGCGAATTTCGTCACGCTTGTTGGGCGAGCCCATGACGAAGGTGCATTTGCCCAAGCCCCATTGCGCAAGCCGGGCAATGATGGCGTTGCGTTCGCTCGACCGCACCTGAATCACCGCGCCCAGTTCCTCGTTGAACAAGGCCGCGAGCAGTTTGTCGTTGGCGCGGCCCTTGAGCATGTCCGGCTTGATTTCAAACCCGTCATGGTCGGTGCTGGCGGCATCCCAGCACACAGTGTCGAGGTTGATCGTCACGCCGGTATGGCCGGCGAAGGCCATTTCGCAAACGGTGGTGAAGAGACCGCCGTCCGAGCGGTCGTGATAGGCCAGCAAGCGGGCTTCGCCGTTGAGGGTCTGGATGGCATGGAAAAACGCCTTGAGGAGTTGCGGGTCGTCCAGATCCGGCACCACATTGCCAAAGCGATTCCAGGCCTGCGCCAGCGCCGAGAATCCCATGCGCTGCCGCCCGCAACCGAGATCGAGCAGGATCAGCGAGGTCGGCCCGGCATCGGTACGCAACTGCGGCGTCAGCGAGCGCCGCACGTCCTGCACCGGTGCGAAGGCGGAAACGATCAGCGACAACGGTGCGGTCATCTCGCGCGGCCCGTCGCCATCGTCCCATGCCGTCTTCATCGACATCGAGTCCTTGCCCACCGGGATGGCTACACCAAGCGCGTTGCACAGATCAAGGGTCACCGCCTTGACCGTGGCATAGAGCGCCGCATCCTCCCCGGTCTTCGCGTACCCGGCGGCAGCCATCCAGTTGGCCGACAGCTTGACGCGCTCGATGGCGCCGATATCGGCTGCCGCCAGATTGGTGATCGCCTCGCCCACCGCCATGCGACCGGATGCCGGGGCATCGAGCATGGCCAGCGGCGTGCGCTCACCGATGGCGAATGCCTCGCCGGCATAGCCCTTGAAATCACGCAAGGTCACCGCGCAGTCGGCCACCGGCACCTGCCAGGGCCCGACCATCTGGTCACGTGAGCACAGGCCGCCGACGCTGCGGTCGCCGATGGCGATGAGGAAAGTCTTGGCAGCCACCGCCGGCATGCGCAACACACGCGGCACCGCTTCGGTCAGACCGATGTCGGCCAGGTCAAGACGCGGAAAATCACGCGCCACACTGCGCACATCGCGCAGCATCTTCGGCGGCTTGCCCAGCAACACTGAAAGCGGCATGTCGACCGGGGTGTTGCCGAACAGCCGATCGTCAACGGTTAGTCTGCCGCCAACAGTGGCAGTACCGACAACAGCGAAGGGGCAGCGCTCGCGCTCGCACAGCAGCCGGAATTCCGCCAGCCTTTCAGGCGCGATCGCCAGCACGTAGCGCTCCTGCGATTCGTTGCTCCAGATCTCGCGCGGGCTCATGCCCGGCTCTTCCGAGGGCACATCGCGCAATTCGAAGCGTGCGCCGACGCCGCCGCCGCCCACCTCGACCAGCTCGGGAAACGCGTTCGAGAGCCCGCCGGCACCGACGTCATGGATCGCCAATATCGGATTACGCTCCGCCATCTGCCAGCATCGATCGATCACTTCCTGCGCACGGCGCTCGATTTCGGCATTGCCGCGCTGTACAGAATCGAAATCCAGATCGGCACTGTTGCTGCCGGCGCCCATGCTCGACGCGGCGCCGCCGCCCAGGCCGATCAGCATGCCGGGACCGCCTAGTTGAATCAGGAGCGTGCCGGCGCCGTATGGCACTTTGTGAGTCAGGCCTGCGCTGATGGCACCGACACCGCCGGCGATCATGATCGGCTTGTGGTAGCCGCGCGTCTCGCCGGCGAAAGTCTGCTCGAACGTGCGGAAATAGCCGGCCAGATTGGGTCGCCCGAATTCGTTGTTGAATGACGCGGCACCGATGGGCCCGTCGAGCATGATGTCAAGCGCACTGACAATCCGCTGCGGCCTGCCGATGGTCGACTCCCAGGCGTGAGTGAATTCCGGAATGCGCAAGTGCGAAACGGAAAAGCCGCAAAGGCCCGCCTTCGGTTTGGCGCCGCGGCCGGTGGCGCCCTCGTCTCGAATCTCGCCGCCTGAACCGGTCGAAGCCCCTGGAAACGGCGAAATCGCGGTCGGATGATTGTGCGTCTCGACCTTCATCAGCGTATGCGCCACCTCATCGCGGTAAGCGTAGACACCATCCGCCCCCGGATAAAAGCGCGCTGCCGGCCCTCCTTCCATGACCGCGGCGTTGTCCGAATAGGCCACCACCGTGCCTGCCGGGTTGGCCTTGTGGGTCTCGCGCACCATGCCGAACAGCGACAAGGTTTGCGGCCTGCCATCGATGATCCAGTCGGCATTGAAAATCTTGTGCCGACAATGCTCGGAATTGGCCTGCGCGAACATCATCAGTTCGACATCGGTCGGGTTGCGCCCCATTTCAAGAAAATTGTCGGCGAGATAGTCGATCTCGTCATCCGCCAACGCCAGACCCATGTCGGCGTTGGCTGCCACCAGCGCCGCGCGCCCCCGGGCCAGAAGATCGATGTGCGCTGACGGGCGCGGCGGATAGTGGGCGAACAGGGCATCGGCGGCAGCGAAATCATCGAGCACTGTTTCGGTCATGCGGTCGTGCACGGCAGCGCGTATGCGCGCGCGCTCGGCTGCGGAAAACTTGCCGATCAGGCCCTTGCCAAACCAGTAGGCGATTCCTCTTTCAATGCGGCGTACCGACGCCAGACCACAGGAATGGGCGATGTCGGTCGCTTTCGAGGCCCAGGGAGAAACCGTACCAAAGCGCGGTATCACCAGAAACAACTCGCCGCGCGTCGGCTTGCCCTGCGCCGGTCCGTAGGTCAGCAAGGCCTCGAGCAGCGTCGCCTGGCCGGCGTCGAGTGGCGCGTCGGTCTCGATGAAATGCCAATACTCCGCCTGCACCCGTGCGAAGCCCACATCCGCGAGAACGACCTTGAGTTTTTCGAGGCGAAACGAGGATAGCGCCGATGAGGCGCGCAGCTTCAGGATTGACGACATTTGTGGCGGAGGCGCCGAATCGCGCGGACGTGTCATCTGAGACAATGACAGAAGCCAAAATTATACTCTTGCCCCGATGTAGTGCCCCCTCAACCATTGCAAACCAAGGCCAATTCCATGCGCGACGAAACCAAGGCCGTCCATCTCGGCCGCCATCCCGAGCGTTTCTCCGGCGCGGTCAACACACCGGTATTCCGCGCCTCGACCATTCTTTCCGAAACCGTCGCCGACTGGGAGCAAAAGAAGAACGATCGGGCACAGGACAAGCCGGGCACCTATTACGGCCTGATGGGCACGCCGACCAAGCATTTGCTCGAAGAAGCGTTGGCCGAGCTCGAAGGCGGCTACAAGTGCCAGATATACCCCTCGGGCCTGGCCGCCTGCACCATTCCCGTCCTGGGATACGTGCAAGCCGGCGAGCACATTCTTGTTCCCGACAATGTCTACTGGCCGACGCGGCGCTTTTGCAATCTGCAACTCAAACGCCTGGGGATTGAAACCACGTTCTACGACCCGCAAGTCGGTGCCGATATCGCCCTGCTGATGCGGCCCAACACGCGATTGGTCTTCGTCGAGTCGCCCGGCTCGCTCACCTTCGAAATCCAGGACATTCCGGCGATTGCCGAGGTCGCGCGCCGGCACGGCGCGCTGGTCATGATGGACAACACCTGGGGCACACCGCTGTACTTCAAGCCCTTCGACCACGGCGTGGACGTTTCAATCCAGGCCACCACCAAATACATCGTCGGCCACTCCGACGTCATCATGGGTTCGGTAACGTGTACCCGCGAGGCGTGGCCGGCCTTGAAGGCCGTGACCAACGACTATGGCCAGACGGCTGCTCCTGACGATTGTTATCTCGCCGCGCGCGGCCTGCGCACCATGGCCATGCGCTTGCCGGTGCACTGGGCCAACGGCGTGAAACTTGCGCAATGGATCGCGGCACAGCCCGAAGTCGAGCGGGTGTTGCACCCGGCCCTGCCGGACAATCCCGGCCACGCCTTGTGGAAGCGCGACTTCCATGGTGCGTGTGGATTGTTTGGCGTGGTCTTGAAGCCGATGCGCATCCAGGCCCGCGACGCCCTGCTCGACGGGCTTGAACTTTACGGTATCGGTGCTTCCTGGGGCGGCTTTGAAAGCCTGGCGATGCCGTTCGATCCCATCGAGATTCGAAGCGCCACCCGCTGGCAGTCGGCCGGCCCCTGTTTCAGGGTACATGCGGGCCTCGAACATGTGGACGACCTGGTGACCGACATGCGCCAGGGATTTGAGCGCCTGCGGGCTGCGCTCTGAGCCCCATCGCCCGCCGTGACCTGGTCACGGTTTTTGCGCCGCAACATAAAAATCGATAAGCCGCAGGCGAGCCAAAGAGACAAAAGTGGTGAACCCGGGCTTAAATCCAACAGAACCCGGCTTCAAATCAACAATTTCTTGCCAAATCAAGCGATTCCATGCAAGATTCAAATTCGCGATATTCAAGTTAATGACGTTGTTGTCTGGTTTTAGTACCCTGCGGTCTTTGTGGTACCTTTTCCTTCACACCCGCCGTCTTGATCATCGCCCTCTCAGGGGCATTCCCCTATTTTCATTTTTCAGGAGTTTCAAGACATGGCAACAGGTACCGTGAAGTGGTTCAACGACGCTAAAGGTTTCGGATTCATTACTCCGGACGGCGGCGGCGAAGATCTTTTCGCACATTTTTCGGCGATCCAGGGCGCGGGTTTCAAGACCCTCAAGGAAAACCAGAAAGTCAGCTTCGACGTCACCGCCGGCCCCAAGGGCAAGCAAGCCTCGAACATCAAGGCGGCCGAATAGTCGATCTGGGCGCTGGTGTGGCTTGATTGAAGCCACACCTTCGAGGCTAGCCACTGCTTTCGGGCCGGGAGCTTTGCCGCGCAAGCGCCCTACCGGAAAAGCCCGGCAAACGCCGGGCTTTTCCTTTTTTATCGTTTGAACGAGAGGCATCGATTGGCCAAAGAAGAACTGATTGAAATGAACGGCGTAGTGTCAGAGGCGCTGCCGGATTCGCGTTTTCGCGTCACCCTTGAAAACGGCCACGAACTGGTGGCTTACACCAGCGGACGCATGCGCAAGCATCACATCCGCATCCTCGCCGGCGACAAGGTCTCGCTTGAGCTTTCACCTTACGACATCAGCAAGGGTCGCATTACGTTTCGCCATCTCGACCGTCCCGGGCCTGCGCAAGGTCAGCGGCCGCAAGCACCGCGCCGCCGCTAGCAAACTGGTTGACCCGGAAGTGCGGCGCCTGCGTGGCGCTCCGTGGATCCTCACGATGTCGTAGCGCCGCTTGCGGCCTGGAAGTAAACGCAGGGGCTTCGGTGCAGCGTCAAGGCGCAATCGAACTTGCCTGGACTATGCGTCTGCGCCGCATTGCGCAAGGCTGGCGACAACACTCATGCCTGTCGCAACAGTTCAGCGGGCCACGACTCGGATACTTCTTCGTTCGCGGCGAGGGCGCCCCGATGCTCCCCCGCGCGGCCGACCTCGACAATCTCGGTCACGTGCGTGAAGTTGAACGGATAGTCGCACTGATTCACACCCCAGCGCGCAATCGAGCGGACGATACCCATCGGCAAGCCTGCCTCTGCAAAGAAGCCAGCCCCCCAGCCTTCCTCGACGCCGAAGCGATAAGCCTCTTCGGGTGCGTTGAACACCTTGTTGGATCGCAGGGTGCGGCGTGACAGCACCACCAGACCGGCAGCCTGGATATCGGCGGCCATTTCGGCAAAGTCCTCGGGCACAGTCGAGCGCGCCAATGCGCGATCGGCCGCCCAGCCGATAAACCGGCGCAAGGGATTGGCACGGCCGCGAAAGCGCCGTTCAAGCAACTCGAAGAATGGCGTACCGCATTCCTTGGTGGAAGTCACGATCGACAGAACACCACCGGGTGCGAGCAATCCACGGGCTTGCTCAAGAAGTGCCGGCCGCGGCACATACGCGAATATGAAATGCGCCAGGACCAAATCGAAATGCCCTGCGGCCAGATACTTGAGCGCGTGCTCGGCGTAACCCTGCACCGGCGTCATCCGAACCCGGCTTGCGGCCAGACGCAGCATCGCCGGCGAAACGTCCAGGCCAGTCATGCACAACGGCACTTCCATGGTCTGCATCTGTTCGAGCAAAGCCCCGTCGCCCACGCCAAGATCAGCCACCCGCAGTTCCGCGCTACGCTCGGCCCAGCGCTCGCGCAATGCCTCGCCTACGATCTTGTTCTTTGCGGCAATAATGCCTTCACTCGAGTTGTAGCCGCGCGCCACCGCGTCGTGCACGCGCTGGTTCATGCCAGAGGCTTCGAAAGTGCGCCCTTCACCAAGCGTGGCGCGGGAATCACGATGCAGAGCGGACTGTGCACCGCATTGCAGGGCCGCGCAAGGCGCGGATTGACTTTTATAGACATCGCGTGACATCCGGGCTGGGTCGACAGAACCACTATTCTAACCAAGCTTGTAGGCCCATGAGCCTGCGACGCTTCGCTTCGCGCATGCATGTGTGGCGCCGCCACCACGCTCTGGCCAGCGTAGTGGAAGCTTGCCCGGGCGACCCTGATCGCGCACCCGGTTTGGCCCGGATGCCCGACATGCAAGTTCAGACCGTATAGTTGAGCGGCAGGCGCCCGCCATCGGCATAAATCACCTGGCCGGTCACATAAGACGCCGCCTCGGAGGCCAGAAACACCGCGATCGAGGCGATCTCGCCGACCTCGCCGGCGCGGCCCATGGGTGTGCGCGACATGACCGCCGCCTGCGCCGCAGCCGAGGTGTAGATGGTCTTCTTCACCAGATCGGTGAGGATGGTGCC
>CAYYFR010000023.1:0-37849 GCA_964470865.1 uncultured Burkholderiales bacterium
CGCGGCTTCCTCGGCAATGTGGGTGGCGATCTCCCAGGCCTTGTCCATCAGGTTTTCCGGCGCCACCACCTCCGAGACCAGCCCCCACTGGTAAGCCTGCTGCGCGCTGACACGGAAACGTCGCCCCTGCATGACCATGCGCATGACGATGCCGTAGGGCATCTTGCGCATCAGGCCGGCCGACTCCACGCCGTTGATCAGGCCCAGGTTGACGTGGGTGTCGAGGAACTGTGCGTTCTCCGCGGCGATGATGATGTCGGCGTCGGCCACCAGGTGCCAGCCGCCGCCGACGCAAAAGCCGTTCACCGCGCAGATGAATGGCTTGTGGATCGACTGCATCATGTCGGTCCAGGGGCGGTAGATGTCGTAGCCGTCGGCCTTGCCCAGGGCCCTGGTCTTTTCCGCGCCCTCGTTGACATACATGCCGGTGCAGAAAGCCTTGCCGTTCGCGGTGATGATCATCACCCACTGCTCGGGGTCGTCACGGTACTCCGTCAGAATCTGCAGCAGTTCAGCCGACGATTCCGCGCCGATTGCGTTCATGCGCTCCGGCCGGTTCAGCGTCACGCAGACGATGCGGCCCCTTTTCTCCACTAAAAAATCCTTGTAGGTCATCAGACCTGTCTCCCGATTCGTTGTTTCAGTTCCGCCAGCACCTCTTCGCGATGCTGGTCCACGCCCGGCACCCGCAGCAGCGGCGATGCGAGTTCCTCGTTGACCTTGACCGGCACACCCCAGGTGCGGATCTCGCGTCCGCTGGCGAGCAGCACCGGCTTGATCATGTTGCGTGCCAGCACCTGCGGGTCGGCCACCACATCGGCCAGGCCACGCACGTGGCTGGCCGGTATGCCGGCCGCCCCGCACAGCTTTTCCCATTCCTGCGCGCTGCGCTCCAGCAGATAGGCCTGCACCCTGGGGCGCAGGGCATCGCGATTCTTTACCCGCAGCGGATTGGTCTTGAAGCGCTCGTCGTCGGCAAGCTCGGTGGCCTTGAGAAGCTCGCAAAAGCGCCGCCACTGATGCTGGTTGCTCACCTGCACCAGGCAGTATTCGCCGTTGCCGGTGAGGAAGGCGCCCAGCGGATAGATGCCCGCGGTCTCCGAGCCCATGCGGATGGCCATCGGCGAGGCCGCCAGTTCGCCCTGCAGGTAGGCATGCATCAGGCCCAGCGCCGATTCCATCAGCGAGACTTCCAGCAGCATGCCCTTGCCGGTTTTGGCCACCGAATGCAGCCCGGTCATGATCGAGCCCCAGGCCAGGTAGGCGGTGGCGATGTCGATCGGCGAGCCGCCCGCGCGCACCGGCGGTCGCTGGTTCTCGCCGGTGATGCCCATGATGCCGGTGAAAGCCTGGATCATCGAGTCATAGGCAGGCGCATTGGCCATCGGCCCGCTGCGGCCATAGCCGCTCACCGACACCCACACCAGCTTCGGGTGCGCCTCCTTCAGGTCGCTCCACCCCAGCCCCAGCTTTTCCAGTGTGCCGGGGCGGTAGTTCTCGACCAGCACGTCGGCCAGGCCCAGCAGGTCGCGGAACAAGCGCCTGCCGGTTTCACTCTTGAGATCGATGGCAATGCTGCGCTTGCCGCGGTTGCAACTGGCGAAGTAGACGCTTTCACCATCGACAAACGGCGGCCACTGGCGCATTTCATCGCCGTCCGGCGGCTCGGCCTTGATCACGTCGGCGCCCATCTCGGCGGCCAGCATGGTCGCGACCGGGCCGGCGATGTTGCGCGTGCAGTCCAGAATGCGCACGCCTTCCAGAATCGTCGAAAGGCCCATGGGTTCAATCGGGCTTGGCGCCGACGCCAGCTACGATGGGGCGCCATTTCTCGATCTCCCTGGCGACGTAGGCATTGGCTTCCTCGCGGTTGCCGCCCAGGGGCACCAGGCCCATGTCGGTAAGGCGCTTGCGCGTGTCTTCGCGCTTGCCGATCTCGACGATTGCGGCGTTGAGCTTGTCCTGGATCGCCGCAGGGGTCAGCGCCGGCACCCCCAGGCCGAAGTAGCTGAGGATCTCGAAGTTGGGGAAGCCGGCCTCGGCCATCGAGGGAATCCCCGGTTCCAGCGGCCAGCGCTTGGTGTCTGCCACGGCCAGCGCCTTGAGCTTGCCCTGCTTGACGAAGTTGAGCGCGGTGGCACTGAACAGGAACAGCACCCGGTTGGCGATCAGGTCGACGATCGCCGGCGCATCGCCCTTGTAGGGCACGTGTTGCACGCCCATCTCGGCGCGCCGATTGAGCATCTCCCCGGCCAGGTGGGTGGGCGACGCGTTGCCGGGCGAGGCGAAGCTCAGCTTGTTGGGATTGGCGCGCGCGTAGGCCACCAGTTCGCGCACGTTGTTGACCGGGAGGGTCGGGTTGACCACCAGGTAAAAGGTGGTATTGGCCAGCAAGCCCACTGCAGAAAAATCCTTGAGCGGATCGTAGGACAGCTTGGCGTAGAGGCTGGGGTTGATGCCGTGCGAGGTGCCCTGCAACAGGAACAGCGTGTAGCCGTCGGGCGCCGAGCGCGCCACCGCCTCGGCACCGATATTGGTGGCGCCGCCAGGCCGGTTTTCCACCTGGACCGCTTGCCCCAGTACGTCCGTGAGCTCCTTGGCATACAGGCGCGAAACCAGGTCGGCGTTGCCGCCAGGGGTGTAGGGCACGACGATCCTGATTGCGCGATTCGGGTAGTTGTCCTGTGCCACGGCGGCGCCGCCGCACGCCAGCAGGGTCGCGCACGACAGCAACAGGATTCGCGACAGGCGCGATACGTGGCCGGGCAGGGCCGGCCGGATGGATCTGCTCATTTTTGATGCCTCCTCTTTACACGTTATGGCGCCAGGCGTCGATATAGCCGGTTGCCTCAAGGTTAACCGCTTCCACCGGAAGGTTGAGACTGTCATGGACGCTGTTGATGAATTTCCAGTAGCCGACCACACAGGCAAGCTCGATGATCTGGGCCGGGCTGAGATGCGCCTTCATGCGGGCGCGCAGCGCGTCGTCCACCGATGCCGAATCGCGCGAGGCGGTGCGCGCGTAGTCGAAGCAGACGCGCTCGAAGTCGTTGACGCCGGGCGCGGTGCCCGCGATCAGGTCGCGCGCCTCTTCGAGCGCAACGCCGAATCCTTCCGCCTGCAAGCCGCGGTCGCGCGTGAGGAAGGTGCACTGATGCGTGGTGCAATATACGCAGCCGTTGGTCGAACTGCAGATCACGCCAAGCTTGTTCTTCAGGACCCGGCTGAGTGTGGATTCCGGACTGGTGAGAATGCCGCTGCCCATCGCCAGGATGGTACCCAGGATCGCCGGATGATGGAGGTAGAGCCCCATCGAGTTGGGCAGCATGCCCATGCGCTGCTTGAGCTTATCGAGCGCTGGCTGCAGGTGCGCGGGGCAGTTCTTTTCGTCCGCATAGGGAATGAAGGGCTGCCATTCGGCGGCAAATTTCGGCGCAGGTCTGGTTGGCGGCAATGCGTTTGCGGCAGTCACGATATTTGTCTCCCGTGCGCACGGCCAGTTGTGCGTTTGCGGTTCGTCAGGCGCAAAAATATTTTTTGAACGTTGTTCTACAATATAAACTCCAGACGCGAACGCTGTCAACATCGCCATTGCAGCCGATACGACAGTCGGCGGTCGAAAGCCGCTCATGGCGCAATGGCTGCGGGCAATCGTCAGGCGACATACGCGGAGAAGCGATTGAAAAAAGGTGCCGAAGAGTTGCTCCCAAGCCAGGCCGCATACGGCGGGCCGCGCTCGGTGACCCGGCTGCTCGCCATGTTCGACCAGCTCGCACGCGCGCCGGACGGCATGAGCCTGGCCGAACTCAATGTGTCGCTGAATTCCCCCAAAAGCAGCATCCTCAACCTGCTCAGGCCGCTCCTGGCCGAGGGCTATGTGGTGCATGACGGCGCAACCTATTTCCTCGGCCCCTCGATGTTCCGCCTGGCGGCGGGCGTGATGGCCGGATGGAACTTTCCCAAGCTTATCCGCCCCTTCCTGACGGAGCTTTCCTCGCGCACCGAGGAAACCGTGGTGCTGAGCCTGCTCGACCGGCGCTCTGCGGCGGTGACCTATGTGGAGATCATCGAAGGCTTCCATCCGGTGCGCTATCACATCCCGGTCGGCACCATACGCCCCATCCTCAGCACCGCCGCCGGCAAGATCATGCTGGCCCATGTCGACACGGCGTGGCGCGACACCTACCTGGCGTCGGTGCATTTTCCGGTCAAGGCGGTGCCGCCGGTCACCCGCCCGGCCCTGATGAAGGAACTCGCGCGAATCCGCGTCCAAGGCGTAGCGGTAAGCCTGGACCGGCATATCGTCGGGGTCTCCGCGGTGGCCGCGCCGGTATTCGACGCGGCTCACAAATGCGTGTGCGCGCTGACCATCGCAGGCCCCACGCAGCGCTTCCGCGCCTCGCTCGATTCGCTGGTGGTCGCCATCCGCGAGGTTGCCGCGAAGGCGTCCGGCGCCATCACCCGCGCTTACGCCAAGCCCACCGCCTGAAAGCTGCGGCGCGCCAGCGGCCCTGGCCCGCGCATCCTGCCGGACCCGGCGCGCCGACGCCCTGCCGCACGACGGCCTGTGGCAAGCTTCGGGCTGCCGCTTGCAAACACACCGGGAATCACCAAGCTCGCCCGCCTCGCAAAGAAGGCAGGCGAATGGCGTACCGAAGGACAGACCGACCGCAGCCTGCATGCGGCCCCACCAGGCCTGCACTTTCACGCCCGCATGGCCTTCACATCACAGGGAGCATCATTCATGGGTTTCATAACCGTCGTTACCACCGTCGGCAGCCTGGCCGACGCCCGCCAGATGGCCAAAACACTGGTCGAACGCGGTCTCGCCGCCTGCGCGCAGATCTCGGCCATCGAAAGCTTCTACGTGTGGGACAACGCTCTTGCCAACGAGCCGGAGTTTCGCGTGCTCTGCAAGACCAAGGCCGCGCTGTACGAAACGGTGGAACAATCCATTCGCGAGCTTCACCCCTACGAATTGCCTGCCATCCACGCCTGCGCCATCGACCATATCCACCCACCCTATGCCGCATGGGTCGACAATGGATGCCATGCCGGGTAGCCGCGCCCGCCCGGTCAATCTACGTCCGCGCACCGCTTGCTGTTTAATGTTCCGTTCACCCCACCGAAAGCCTGCCCCATGAGCGCCCCCCACTCCGCCTTTCACGGCGTATTCCCCTACATCGTCTCGCCGATCCGCGACGACGGCACGGTGGATGCCGAAGTGCTGGCGCGCATGACCGACGATTTCATCAAGGCCGGCGTGCACGGCATCACTCCGCTGGGTTCTACCGGCGAGTTCGCCTACCTTTCACAGGCGCAGCGGCGCCGCGTGGTCGAAGTGGTGATCGAAGCGGCTGCCGGGCGGGTGCCGGTGGTCGCCGGCGTGGCCTCGACCACCATCGCCGACGCCAGCGCCCAGGCGCGCGACTACGCCAGCATGGGTTGCGACGGCATCCTGGCGATTCTCGAGGCCTACTTTCCGATCGGCGACGAGGGCGTGTACAGCTATTTCAAGGCGATCGCCGACGCGGTCACGCTGCCGGTGGTGCTTTATACCAACCCGAATTTCCAGCGCTCCGACCTGAGCCTGCCGGTGATCGACCGCTTGAGCCATGTCGACAACATCGGCTACATCAAGGACGCCTCGTTCAACACCGGGCGCCTGCTGTCGATCATCAACAAGGTGCAGGGCCGCATGCAGGTATTCGCCGCCTCGGCGCACATTCCCGCCTGCGTGATGATGATCGGCGGCGTCGGCTGGATGGCGGGCCCGGCCTGCGTGGCACCGCGCCAGAGCGTGGCGCTTTACCAGGCCTGCAAAAGCGGCGACTGGACGGCCGCGATGGCGCTGCAAAAGCCGCTCTGGAGCCTGAACCAGGCCTTTGCCAAGCACGCGCTGGCAGCGGCAATCAAGGGCGGCCTGAAGTTGCAGGGCTATGCGGTGGGCGACCCGCTGCCGCCGCAGGCGCCACTGTCGATTGAAGGCGTGGCCGATGTACGCGCCGCGCTCGAGGGCATCGGCGCGTTGTAACCGCATCCACATTTTCAGGAGTTCATCACATGCATGCCGTTGCCATCCGCCCGCATATCGTCGAACGCGTTGTCGCCCGCCGTGGCAAGCTGCACTGGTTCGACGCGCTCGACCCGCGGCGCACCGCGCTCCTGGTGATCGACATGCAGGGCACGTTTTGCGAACCCGGCGCGCCAGCCGAAGTGGCGCCGGCGCGCGCCATCGTGGCGCCCATCAATGCCCTGACCCGCGAGCTGCGCGCCATCGGCGTTCCGGTATTCTGGGTGTTGCATGCCAACACCCGGCACGGCGACAAGAGCGACTGGGAGCTGTTCTTCAATCATGTCGTCGCCGGCCCCGTGCGCGAGCGCACCATGGCCAGCCTGACGCCCGGCCGTCAGAGCGTGTGGCACGAACTGGAAACCGCGCCCGCGGACATCACGCTCATCAAGAACCGCTACAGCGCCATGATCGCCGGTTCCTCCACGCTGGAGCCGATGTTGCGCAACTACGGCATCGACACCCTGCTGATCGCCGGCACCAAGACCAACATCTGCTGCGAATCCACCGCGCGCGACGCCATGATGCTGGACTTCAAGGTGGTGCTGGTCGCCGACTGCTGCGCGGCCTTGTCCGATGAAGAACACCTGGCCACGCTCGAAACCTTCATCCAGCAGTTCGGCGATGTAATGAGCAAGGCGGAGGTGCTCGATCGGCTGAAACAAGCGGCGCCTGCGGTGCGTTAGCCGCGCACGACCAAGCCCGGTGCAGGCGCCCGCGTCACCTGCCGCCGCCCACGCAGAAGCGTCGCTTTATTCCGCGCCGAGGCCTGCAGATCATGGTTCTGGTGCATCATTGGCCGCCACCTCCTTTCACCGGCATCAACCCATTTTCAGGATTCGATTTCATGGCTATTCCCTGGCTCGCCGTATTGCAAAGCGTTCCCTGGTCGGAAGTCATCGGCAACGCCCCCAAGCTGGCCGACGGCGCCAGGAAGCTGTGGAACACGGTGGGCGGCAATGCCGCGCCGCAAGAAGTTCCGGTGGCGCCTGCGGAGCAGGAATCCTCCCCCGAGGCACAGGCAATCGCTGCACTTGAGGCCCGCGCCCAGGCCCTGGAGTCCGCCATCAAGGACTTGCATGGCCAGATGCTCGGCTCTGCGGCGCTGATCAAGGCGCTGGCCGAGCAAAATGCGCAGCTTGTCAGCCGCCTCGAAATCATCCGCGGCCGCCTGGTTTGGCTTGGCGCCGCCGGCGCCGTGCTGGCGCTGGCCGCGCTGCTCGGCCTGTTGCTGGCGTTCACGCGCCATGGCGGCGCATGAGCATGGCGCATCACGCCTGCCGCCGGCCGGAATCCGGTGCCGCCGCCATCCATGACCACCGCCGGCAGTCAATGAAGCAATGAGCCAGACTTACGTACACGGCTACACCGCTCCGGAAAACCGGCGCCTGCAGGACCAGGCAGGCACCCTGGTCGATCTGCTGCATGCCGACACGGCCTACCCGTCCGGCTGCCACGTGCTCGAAGCGGGGTGCGGTGTCGGTGCGCAAACGGTCACGCTGGCCCGGCAAAGCCCGCAGGCGCGCTTCACCTCGATCGACATCTCGGCAGCGTCGCTGGTCCAGGCGCAGCAGCAGGCAAAGGCGGCGGAACTGGGCAACGTGAGCTTCCGCCAGGCCGACATTTTTGCGCTGCCGTTCGGCCCCGCATCGTTTGACCACGTTTTCGTTTGCTTCGTGCTGGAGCACCTGGCACAGCCGATCGCAGCGCTGAAACTTCTGAAGGCGCTGATCAAGCCGGGCGGCAGTATCACGGTGATCGAAGGCGATCATGGGTCGGCCTACTTCCACCCCGCCAGCGCCGCGGCCGACGCCGCCATCCAGTGTCAGGTAAACCTGCAGCGCGCCGCCGGCGGCAACGCACTGCTCGGGCGGCAGGTTTATCCGCTGCTGGTACGCGCCGGCTTCAGCGGGGTACGGGTGTCGCCGCGGGTGGTATACGCAGATGCCAGCCGCCCGGCCCTGGTCGAAGGCTTCACCCGCAAGACCTTCACCGCGATGATCGAAGGCGTGCGCGCACCGGCGCTTGCGGCCGGGTTGATCAGCGCCGAACGTTTCGATGCGGGAATTCGCGACCTGCTGCGAACGAGCGCGACGGACGGCGTTTTTTGCTATACGTTTTTCAAGGGCGTTGGGGTGAACCGCGGCGGTGCCTGAAGCGCCGAGGAAGCACGCGATGCAAGCGTGACAATCCGGGAACGCCGCGCCATGCCTGCGGCTTCGCTGCAAAACCCGCTCCGGCAAAGCGTGATCGGGCGCGCATCGCCGCAATCGCGCGGGCCTGCCTGCGCCACCCGTTACGCGCCAGCGCATCTACAATAGCGCCTCCTCCAGCCGGCTGCATCCCATGGAACCCACCAGTGTTTTCGCCAAGACCCGTGAAGGCATCGACGCGCAGTTCGACCCGCGCGCCCCGCTCTCCTCCGCCTTCAAGCGCCTCTTGACGGCAATCGACGGCAAGCTCACGCTGGCGCAGTTGCAGGAAAAATTCCCGCACCTTTCGATCGGCGATATCGGCATGTGGACCAGCGAACTGGCACGCATGCGTTTCATCGAACCGGTGGCGCAGTTCGCCCCGACGGTGGCAAGTACCTATGTGTATGACGGCTACGTCGAAATGACCGCCGATCCGGAATTCAAGGCGGCCGCCAGCGAAGTCGGCAAGTGGATGAAGGCGAATATCCAGTCGGCGGCGAAAACTGCCGATGACGACATGGCCAAGACTTCGCAGATGGCGGTGATCGAGGCCCAGAGCACCATCAACACCATCAACCAGTCGGGCTTTTTCATGCAGCCGCCCGCGGCCGCTCCTGCGGCCGGCAAAAAGCACCTGGTGCTGATCGTCGAGGATGATCCGCTTCAGCTCGCCATGCTGAGGACCATCGTCAACAAGGAGGGGCACGATATCGCCATCGCCGGCAATCGCGCCGAGGTGCTGGCCGCGCTCAACCGCCTGCCCTACCCGGACCTGCTCCTGCTCGATGTGCAGTTGCCGGATGTGGACGGCTTCATGATTCTTGAAAAGGTCAAGCAACACCCGGCGCTCAAGACCGCGCGCGTGGTGATGGTCACGGCGCGCACCGAACGCGCCGATATCGCCAAGGGCGTTCTGCTGGGGGCGGATGGCTACATCACCAAGCCCTATCGGCCAGCGACCATGAGTGCCGCCATCCGCCAGGCTTTGGGGATGCTTTGAGTATCAGGCAAGCGCGCTGCCGCCCGCTACGCTCGCGCCCGGCTTTACCCGTGTTCGATTCCTGGTGAAACAACCCATGCGGAAAATCCTCCTGATCCAGGGCCCGAACATGAGATACCTGGGCCGCCGCCAGACCGAAATCTACGGTACCACCAGCGCCGCCCAGTTGGACGCCATGCTGCAAGAAGTCGCGCGGGCGCGCAAGTTCAAGCTCGATATCTTCTACACCCACAGCGAGCCCGACGCCATCGAACGCATCTACGCGGCGGCGGATGCGGGCATCGACGGTCTCCTGATGAACCCGGCCTCGTTCCTGTTCGCCGGTTACGCCCTGCGCGATTGCCTGCGCGCGGTGCCGCTTCCCTATGTCGAGGTGCACATGACCAACATCGAGAAGCGCGGCATTCACTCGATCCTGGTCGAAACTGCGGTCGGCATCATCGCCGGCTTCGGCGTGCGCTCGTATCTTTTGGGACTCGATGCGCTGCTGGGCCACCTCGCGGCACAGCCTACGAAACCCCCAGCCGCGCGCCCCAGGCTAAGCGCCTCGCCAGGTACGCGATAGCCGGCCCTCAGCCGCGCGTACCCGGGCCGCAACGCGCGACGCCGTTGCGCCCGCCCGGGTTTGCGCCGCGCAGCAACTGCGCGGTTTCAAACAACGGCAGACCCATCACCCCCGAATAGCTGCCGGAAAGATGGCTGACAAAGGCCGCAGCGCCGCCCTGAATAGCGTAGCCGCCGGCCTTGTCAAGCGGCTCTCGGGTGGCTACATAGGCCGCAATCTCGGCGCGCGTGAGGTGCCGAAAGTGCACCCGCGAATCCGACAGCATCAGCCGCTCGCGGCCGCCTTCCACCAGTGCCACCGCGGTCAGCACCCGATGGGTTCGCCCTGACAGCAGGCGCAGCATGCGCGCGGCTTCCATCGCAGGCGCCGCGGCGTCGCCCGGCTTGCCAAGAATCTCGCGCCCGAGGCATACGGTGGTGTCCGCACCCAGCACCGGTCGCAACGGTAGTCCGCGCGCCCGCATCGCCCGCATCCCGGCGCGCGCCTTGGCCAGCGCCAGGCGCTTGACATAGCGCGCCGGGGCCTCGCGCCCGTGCACGGCTTCATCCACCGCAAATTCGTCGAGAGGCAGCACCTCGAAAGTCACGCCGATCAACGGCAGCAATGCGGCGCGGCGCGGGCTGGCGGATGCCAGATAGATGGCGGCAGAAGCGCGGAGCGGGTGCATGGCCTTTTAGTCGCGGTGGTAGGGATGGCCGCGCGCCACGCTCACCGCGCGGTACAGCGCCTCGGCCAGAATCACGCGCACCAGCGCGTGCGGCAGGGTCAGGCTGGACAAGCGCAGCAGGGTCGCGGCGCGTGCCTTGACGCTGTCGTGCAGGCCGTCGGGCCCGCCAATGGCAAACGCCACGTCCCCACCGCTGCGCTGCCAGCGGCCATAGTGCCCGGCCAGCGCCCGGGTATCGGCATCGCGACCGTGCTCGTCGAGCGCAACAAGGGTGGCGCTGGCCGGCACGGCAGCCAGGATGCGCGCGCCTTCGGCGGCCATCATCTGCTGCGCGGTCTTGCCGCCACTGCGCGACTCGGGCTTGAGTTCCACCAGTTCGATGCGCGCCTCGGGCGGCATGCGCCGGGCATAGTCGGCAAAGCCGTCGGCTACCCAGGCGGGTGGGCGGTTGCCGACCGCGATCACCAGGAGTTTCAGGGTTTCAGACCCGCTTTTTGGCGGGTACCGAGACGGTCTTTTTGGCGGACGCTTTCTTCAGCGCCGGCTTTTTGGCGAGCGCCTTCTTTACCGCCTTTTTTGCCGTTGGCTTCTTCGCGGCGGCCTTTTTTGCCACGCTTGTTCTCGCGGCAGCCTTGGTAGCGGACAGCGCTTTGGCCAGGGCCTTTTTCGCGACCGCAGTCTTGACAGACGTTTTTTTCGCAGACGTTTTCTTCGCAGGCGCTTTTTTCACGGGCGCTTTTTTCACAGGCGCCGTTCTCACAGACGCCGTTCTCGCAGACGTTTTTTTAGCCGGCACCGTTTTCGCAGCGGGCTTTTTCGCAGCGGGCTTTTTCGCGACGGCCTTGGGCACTGGCTTGCCGGACGCCGCTTTTCCGGCAAACGCCTTGGCTTTCGGCTTCGCCGCTACAGACGCGACCGTCGCCTTGGATTTCGGCTTGGCCGCAGCTGCGCCCTTTGCACTGGCCCTGACAGCTTTGGCGGCGACTGCTTTGGCGGCAACTGCCTTGGCCGCAACCGCGGCACGCACCTTCTTGACCATGCCGGCGGCTTCGAGGGCCGCCTTCCTTGCCGCCGCCGCCGCGGCGACCCTGGCTTTCTCCGCCGCGGTCCGTACCATCACCCGCTTCTGGCCCCACAACTCCTCGAGGTTGTAATACTGGCGCGCCACCGGCTGCATGATGTGCACGATCGCATCGACGCAATCGACCAGCACCCATTCACCGCTGCCGCCGCCCTCGATGCTGACAATCCGGCCACCAGCTTCCTTGACCTGATCGACCACATGCATGGCCATTGCCTTGGTCTGGCGCGCCACGTCGGCGGTGGCGATGATCACGCGGTCGAATTCCTGCGAGCCCCCGGTGGTATCGAACACCATGATGTCACGCGCCTTGATGTCGTCCAGCGCTTCGACAATGATCGACTGCAGCTTGCGGATTTCCAAGTTCACCTCTACTGGTATAGGCCGTGCTTGAGAATGTATTCATAGACTGTCGCCGGCAACAAGTAGCGCGCCGACACCCGCGTACGCACCAGGGTGCGGATTTGCGAGGACGATATCTTGAGCGGCGTCATCTCGATCGAAAACACGCGTCCGGCCGGTTCGGCAAGCGCGCTGATGTCGTTGGTCAGGCGCTGCGTGACCATGGCGGCCAGCGCCGCCGGCAGTTGCCCCAGATCGAAAGATTCGTTGGCGCGGCGGGCCACGGCCACATGCGCGAATTCGAACAGCTTTTGCCAGCGGCTCCAGGTCGGCAGGTTCAGGAACTGGTCGGAACCCACGATCATCACCAACGGCCGCGACTCGCCGAATTCGCGGCGCATGCTGGCCAGCGTATCGACGGTGTAGGTGGGCCCGAAGCTCTCGGATTCGCGCGCATCCACCTGGAAACGCGGGTTGGATTCAACCCCCAGGCGCACCATCTCGATGCGATGCTCGATCGGCGCGATCAGCCCGGAACGTTGCCAGGGCTTGCCGGCCGGTACCAGCCGCACTTCGGCCAGCTTGAGCGAATCGGCGCATTCCTCGGCCAGCCGCAGGTGACCGAAATGAATCGGGTCGAAGGTGCCGCCGAGAATGCCTAGCGCTTCGTTGTTGGCAGCCAATATGCCGGTTCGGTTGGACGCATTGCGCTAGATTCTATCCGAGAACCCGCAGGCCACCGCGCGCGCGCGCCCCGGTTCAGGTCACAAGCAGGTGCGCAGCGTGGCGCCGTTCGCAGGCGACGCTGCACAGGTCGAGCGCGTCATCGGCGCTGCCGGCGCGCAGCAGGTCGCGCTCCAAACCCGCGCGCAGCACGCCATAGGCATCGAAGCTCTCCAGCATGGCGCAAAAGGGATCCCAGAAACCATCCACATCGACCAGGCACACCGGCTTTTGCGTGAGGCCGATGTCGTCCTGCGTGAGGATATCGGTCAACTCGTCGAGCGTGCCGATGCCGCCGGGCAGCGCCACCACCGCGTCGCATTCGAGGGCGATGCGGCGCTTGCGCTCGGCCAGCGTGGCTACCAGATGAAATTCGCCGACGGCGACATTCGCTCCCTCACGCTCGATCAGCGCCTGCAGCATGAAGCCCAGCACGCTGCCGCCGGCCGCATGCGCGGCGCGCGCGGCGATGCCCATCAGGCCGCGGGTGCCACCACCGTAGACCAGGCGAATGCCGCGTTCGCCACAGCGGCGCCCGAAATCGGCCGCCAGTTGCAGGGTGGCCGGCGGCAGCATGGCGGACGACGAGCAATAAAGGCCGACCGCGCGCAGCGCGCGAGGCGCGCTCAAAGCGTGATGATTTCGTCGAGACCGATATCGACTGCCGGCGCGGATTGGGTGATGCGCCCGACCGAGATGTAGTCGACCCCGGTCTCGGCGATGCCGCGAATGGTCTCGAGATTGACACCGCCCGAGGCTTCGAGCGGCACCCGCCCGGCGCTCATCCTGACGGCCTCGCGCAGCATCTCAAGGCTCATGTTGTCCAGCAGGATCATGTCGGCGCCGGCGGCCAGCGCCTCGGCCACCTGGTCCAGGCGGTCGGCTTCGACCTCGATCTTGGTCAGCACCGGGATGCCCTTTTGCGCACGCTTGACCGCGGCGGCGATCGACCCGCACACCGCGATATGGTTGTCCTTGATCATCACGCCGTCGGCCAGGCCGAGGCGATGATTCTTGGCCCCGCCAACATGGGCGGCATGCTTTTCCAGGATGCGCAAACCCGGCGTGGTCTTGCGCGTGTCAAGCAGCACCGCGCGCGTGCCGCCGATGGCCTCGACATACTGTGCGGTCAGGGTGGCAATGCCCGACAGATGCTGCAGGATGTTGAGCGCGGTGCGCTCGGCGCTCAACAGGCCGCGCGCCGGGCCCGACACCCGCGCCAGTATCTGTCCTTTGGTCGCGCGCGCGCCGTCCTCGACTTCGAGCTTGATCACCGACTCCGGCACATAACGGCGGAACACCGCAGCGGCGATGTCGATGCCGGCGATCACCATTGCATGACGTGCGTTGATGGCGAATTGGGCGCTGGCATGGGCCGGAATCACCAGTTCGCTGGTGAGATCGCAAAAGCCGATGTCTTCCATCAGCGCACGTTCGACAAAGGACTGGATTTGCAGGCGATCTATCATTTCTGGCGTTTCCCTTTCGGCATTGTGTGCGGCGAACTCAATCGCCCTTGATGTTGGCGAACTTGACCACGCGGGCGAATTTTTCGATATCGCTCTTGAGCAGGAGCATGAGCTCCTCGGCGCCGGTGAGATAAGGATCGATGCCGATCGCGGCCATGCGGCTCTTCGAGTCCGGAGAATCGACAATGCGCCGCACCTCGGCTTCGACTTTGGCCAGCACCTCGCGCGGCGTGCCGGCCGGTGCCATCAGGCCGTACCAGTTGTCGACCTCGTAATCCTTGAGCAAGGCGCCACCGGCTTCGCGAAAAGTCGGAATCTCGGGTGCGGCCGGAGTGCGCTTCGCGGTGGTCACGCCGAGCGCGCGCAACTTGCCCGCGCGTACATGCGGCAACACCGTCGCGGTGGTAGCGAATACCGCTTCGAGTTGCCCGCCAATGGTATCCAGGGTGGCCGGCGCGCAGCCGCGATACGGCACGTGCACCACGAAACCCTTGATCAGGAACTTGTGCAGTTCGCCCGCCAGGTGCATCGGCGTGCCGACGCCGCAGGAACCGTAGGAAAGGCGGCCGGGCTGCGCCTTCACCAGCGCGTTGAATTCCCCCAGGGTGCCGGCGGGCACCTTGGGATGCACCGCCAGCACCATCGGTGCGGAGGAGACCAGCATGAGCGGCGCGAAATCGCGGGTCAGGTTGAACGGCAGTCTGGTGTACAGGCTCTCGTTAATGGCCTGGCTGTTGTTGATCATCACCAGGGTGTAGCCGTCGGGCGCCGATTTCTGCGCCGCTTCCATGCCGAGGTTACCGCCGGCACCGCCGCGGTTTTCGACCAGCACCTGCTCTTTCCACACTTCGGTCAGGCGTTGCGCGATCAGGCGCGCGGTGAAATCGGCGGCGCCACCGGCGGTGTACGGAACGATGATGCGCACCGGCTTGGTCGGATAGGGCGTTTGCGCAAGGCCCGGCGGCACGGCCGTCAGCGCCAGAGCACCAAGGTAGAGCAGATGGAATCGACTGAGTTTCATTGTGCACTTTCAGGACTAGAGAAATGTAATGCATGGGTGCATCAGCGCGCACCGCATGCGCCTTATCCGCACCATTCGCGCGGCGCATGCGGCGGCACAGCGCGGGCTTGCGGCAAGCCTGATGCAAGGATCAGACCCAATCGCGGGCAATCAGGTAATCGGTCAGGAGCCGGGCCTCGGCCGAGCCGGCCTCGGGCTGCCAGTTGTAGCGCCACTTGACCACCGGTGGCAGGCTCATCAGGATCGATTCGGTGCGCCCGCCCGACTGCAGGCCGAAGTGCGTGCCGCGATCGAACACCAGATTGAATTCCACATAGCGCCCGCGCCGATAACACTGCCAGTCGCGCTCGCGTTCGCCGAATTCGATGGCCTTGCGGCGCGCGATGATTTCCGCATAGGCCGGCAGGAAAGCAGCGCCGACCGCGCGCGTCAGGGCGAAGCTGTCGGCAAAGCCCGGCGCATTGAAATCGTCGAAGAACACGCCACCGATGCCGCGCGGCTCGTTGCGATGCTTGAGAAAAAAGTACTCGTCGCAGGCCTGCTTGAAGCGCGGGTAATAGTCGGCGCCGAAGGGTTCGAGCGCCTCCTTGCATGCACCGTGAAAGCGCGCCGCGTCCTTCTCGAAGCCGTAGTAGGGCGTCAAGTCCATGCCGCCGCCAAACCACCAGGCATCGGCCGCGCCGGCCGCACGCGCGATCAGGAAGCGCACATTCATGTGAACGGTAGGACAAAACGGGTTGTGTGGATGCAGCACCAGCGATACCCCCATCGCCTCGAAGTCGCGCCCGGCCAGTTCCGGCCGTGCCGCAGTGGCCGAGGGCGGCAGCCGGTTGCCGCTCACATGCGAAAAATTCACGCCGCCACGCTCGAACACGCGGCCGCTCTCGATCACCCGGCCGATGCCGCCGCCGCCCAGGCCGAAGCCGTCGCCGGCCGGACGCGACCAGCGGTCGACATCGAAAGGCATGCCATCGACAGCCTCAAGGCCGGCAACGATGCTCTCCTGCAATCCCAGGAGATAGGTCTTGACCGCGTCACTGTCGATATTCATGGGGGCGGGCACAGCGTGGAGCTCATCGGAAAGCGCATTTTTGCACGATCGCGCCTGGTTATTGGAGCGCCGTCGGGCCGCGATCGCCGCCGGCCTAAAGTTTTGGCGCGGACCGCCGTTAGCCACCTTGTCCGGGGACACCCGGCAGCGGCCCGCAGGAAAATGCGGGCCAACCGCAAACCCGCGGCAACGCGGCGGCGCAAAGCTATAGGGCCTCACGCCTGGTGCGTGATGGCAGCCAGTTGCCGGAGCCCGGGGTCCGAAACATCCCGGGCAGGTGCCTCTTCAAACCTGAAAGGATCGTCCCGTGAAAAAATCCCTCCTGGCCGCCGCCATCGCCTGCGTCGCGCTCAACCTCATGCCTGCCACCGCCAGCGCCCAGCCCGCCTTGGGCAAGGTCGATGCTGTCTATGTGGCGATGTCGCAATTCATCCTGGTCGAATACACCCCCGGCATGCGCACCCATGACCGGCCGCTGGTGGCTGATGTGCGCCTGCGTGATGCCAATGGCCAGCCGGCACGGCGCGTGATGTTGCGCCTGGACCGCGAAACCGTGGACGCCGGCGACATCGTCGCGGTCAATGAAGGCGAATCGGGCAACGGCCTGCGCACCGCTCCCCTGCGCAGCCGCGACCGGCTGGCGCATGTAGAGGCGAAACACGACTCGCTCCTGGCGCGCAATTTCTTCAACACCACGCCGAAATTCCTCGCCTTGAGGAAAGACGACTGAAGGCGCGCCGGCCGGCTCATTTGGGCGATGCATGGCGCGCGCGGGCGCGCGCCGGCATCAGGCTTCAGGCGCGGCCGCCGACGTAGGGATTGTTGCGCCGTTCCTGCCCGAAGGTGGACATGGGGCCGTGACCGGGCACGAAGCGGACATCGTCACCCAGCGGCCACAGGCGATCGCGGATCGAGGCCAGCAACTGCGCATGGTTGCCGCGCGGAAAATCGGTGCGGCCGATCGAGCCGGCGAACAGCACATCGCCGACCAGCGCCAGACGGTCGGCGGCGGAAAAGAAAATCACGTGGCCCGGAGTGTGGCCCGGGCAATGACGCACTTCAAGCGTGGTATCGCCGACGGCCACGGCATCGCCATCGACCAGCCAGCGATCGGGTTCGAATTTCTCGACCGCGCCAAAGCCGAACATGCGCGCCTGCCCCGCCAACTGGTCGATCCAGAAGCGCTCGTCCTCATGCGGGCCTTCGATGGGCACGCCATGGCGGCGCGCCAGTTCGGCCGTACCGGCGCAGTGATCCAGATGGCCATGAGTCAGCAGTATCTTCGCCAGCCGGGCGCCGGACTTGGCCAATGCCGCCTCGATCTTCTCCAGGTCGCCGCCGGGATCGACCACCGCCGCCTGCCCCGATTGCTCGCATACCAGCAGGGAACAATTCTGCTCGAACGGGGTGACCGGAATGATCGCGAGCTTCATCGGCGCTTGGCAGCGATCGCCCGAAAGCCAATGTCGTGACGGCATTGCATGCCGTCAAAGCGAATCGATTCGAGCACCTCGTAGGCACGCTTCTGCGCCGCCTTGACCGAATCGCCCAGGGCGGTGGCGCACAGCACGCGCCCGCCGGCGGTACGCATCGAATCGCCCTCCTTGACCGTGCCGGCGTGAAACACCACCGCATCGGCAAGCGCGCCGGGCTTGGGCAAGCCGCTTATGAGGTCGCCCTTCCGGGGCGTATCGGGATAGTTGGCGGCGGCCAGAACCACACCGAGCGCGGCGCGGCGGTCCCATTCGGCCTCGATGGTATCCAGAGTCCCGGCCACCGCGTGCTCGAATATTTCCAGCAACTCGCTCTTCAAGCGCAGCATGATCGGCTGGGTCTCGGGGTCACCCATGCGGCAGTTGAATTCCAGGGTTCGGGCCTGCCCGTGGGCATCGATCATCAGTCCGGCATACAGGAAGCCGGTAAACGGAATGCCATCGCGTGCCATGCCGGCCACCGTTGGCAGGATGATCTCGCGCATCACCCGCGCATGCACCTCGGGCGTCACCACCGGTGCCGGCGAGTAGGCGCCCATGCCGCCGGTATTGGGGCCGCTATCGGCGTCGCCCAGGCGCTTGTGATCCTGCGAGGTGGCCAGAGGCAATACATGCTGGCCATCGACCATCACGATGAAGCTCGCCTCTTCACCGACCAAGAACTCCTCGATGACCACCCGCGCGCCGGCCGCACCCATGCCGCTTTCCAGCAGCATCATGTCGATCGCCGCATGCGCCAGGGGCTCGGCCATCGCCACCACCACGCCTTTGCCGGCGGCCAGGCCGTCGGCCTTGATCACGATCGGTGCGCCTTGCGCGCTCACATAGGCATGCGCCGCCGCCGCGTCGCTGAAGGTGGCATGGCGCGCGGTTGGAATGGCGTGGCGCCGCATGAAACTCTTGGCAAAATCCTTGGAGCTTTCCAGTTGCGCCGCCGCCTGCGTCGGCCCGAAAATCTTCAGGCCGCGGGCCCGGAACAGATCGACGATGCCGGCCGCCAGCGGTGTCTCGGGGCCGACCACGGTCAGGTAGATGGGTTCGGTTTGCGCGAAATCGGCCAGCGCCGCGACGTCGGTGATATCCAGATTGACCAGGTTGGCCTCGAGCGCGGTGCCGCCGTTGCCCGGCGCCACATAGACCATCTGCACGCGTTCGGACTGCGCCAGCTTCCAGGCCAGCGCATGCTCGCGCCCACCGCCGCCCACCACCAACAGTTTCATGCTTCAGGATGCGAGAACGGCGGAGGTATAGACCTCCTGCACGTCGTCGCAGTCTTCGATGGCGTCGAGCAGCTTCTGCATTTTCAGCGAATCTTCAAGGTCCAGTTCGATCGGGTTCAGGGGTTTCATCACCACCTCGGCTAGCGCCGCCTTGAAGCCGGCCTTCTCCAGTGCCGCCTTGACCATGGCGAAATCGTTGGCCCCGCACAGCACCTCGATCGAACCGTCGGCATCGGTCAGCACGTCTTCGGCGCCCGCTTCCAGCGCCGCTTCCATGATCGCCTCCTCGCTGGCCCCGGGAGCGAAAATGAACTGGCCGCAATGCTTGAACATGAACGCCACCGATCCTTCGGTGCCCATGTTGCCGCCGTACTTGGAAAACGCGTGACGCACCTCGGCTACGGTACGGGTGCGGTTGTCGGTCATGGTGTCGACGATCACCGCCGCGCCGCCATGGCCATAGCCCTCGTAGCGGATCTCGTCATAGTTGGCGCCATCGAGCTGGCCGGCGCCACGCTTGATGGCGTTCTCGATGGTGTCCTTGGAAATGTTGTTGTCGCGCGCCTTTTCCACTCCCAGGCGCAGGCGCGGGTTGCTGCCGGGATCAGCACCGCCCATGCGGGCCGCGACCGTGATCTCCTTGATCAGGCGGGTCGAGACCTTGCCTTTCTTGGCGTCCTGCCGGCCCTTGCGATGCTGGATGTTTGCCCATTTGGAATGACCGGCCATGGCGCTCTCGGTATGACTGCGTTGAGGCGCGGAATTTTATCATCCGGCCCGCCGACGCCCGGCGCCGTCGCGCCGGCTGCGCAACCGCAGACGCGCGGCGCTGCTCTTGGCCCACACGGTCAGTGTGATTAAATGCCAGAGCCCGCAGCAAGCGCGCGCCACCAGCCACCATGCCTACCGCCTCCTGCCCTTCCTGCGGCGCGCCAGTCGAATTCAAATCGGCGGCCTCGGTGCTTGCGGTATGCGGCTATTGCACATCGACCCTCGTCAAGCGCGGTACCGTGCTGGAAGACATCGGCAAGATGGCCGCGCTGCAGGACGATCCGACCCTGCTGCAGATCGGCAGCGAAGGCGTCTACAAGGGCGTGAATTTCGGCGTCATCGGGCGCATCCAGCTGCGTTACGACGCCGGCTTGTGGAACGAATGGCACATCCTGTTCGACGACCAGCGCAGCGGCTGGCTGGGCGAGGCCGCGGGCGAATTTTATGTGAATTTCGAGCATGTGCCTCAACTGGCGCCGCCGCCGTTCGAAGGCCTCCATGTCGAAGATCGGGTCGACCTGGACGGGCGCTTCTTTGAAGTCAGCAACCTGGAAGAGGCCACCTGCATCGCAGGCCAAGGCGAGCTGCCGTTCAAGGTGGGTGCCGGCTATGCCGCACCGGTGGTCGACCTGCGACTGGACTCCGCCTGCGCCAGCATCGACTACAGCGACGTGGAAGACGGCGGCGTAGCGCGCGTCTATATCGGCGAGCGCGTCAACGCCCGCGACCTTGCGCTTGCCCATCTGCGCGACCCCAAGGCCGCCGGCGGCGCGGTCGCGCCGGGCGCGCAGGCCGATGCATTCAATTGCCCGGCCTGTGCCGCCCCGTTCCAGCTGGTCAGCGGCCGCATCAAGACCTTCGGCTGCGCCTCGTGCGGCGCGGTGCTCGACACCGCAAGCCGCCAGGTACGACTGGTGCTCAAGGCGCAAGCGGCGCTCGACACGCCGCTTGCCATTGCGCTGGGCGCCAAGGGCAGGCTCGATGACATCGAATGGCAGGTGATCGGCCACCTGCGACGCGCCTCCGAACACGGCTTTTCGTGGAGTGAATTCCTGCTGTTCAACGCGCGCGACGGCTTTCGCTGGCTGAGCGAATCCGATGGCCACTGGTCGTTCATCCGCACGGCGGAAAAACCGCTCAGGAAAATCGGCAATCTGGCCTTTCAGGGCGGCACCTCCTACGACCACTTCTCCCACTATCAGGCCGAAGTCACCCACGTGCTGGGCGAGTTCTACTGGAAGGTCAAGGCGGGCGACATCGTGGAAGTCGATGATTACATCGCGCCCCCCTTGATCGCCAGCCGTGAGAAGGACTCTCGCGAACTGACCTGGTCGACCGGCACCTATGTCGAGCCGGCAGTGCTGCGCAAGGCCTTCGGGGTGATTGCGCCGTGGCCTGCGCCCAGGGGCGTGGCGCCGAACCAGCCGTCGCCGTGGAAACAGTCCGCCACCGGCTTGTGGAAGCGTTTCGCTCTCTTCACCGCGCTCGCGCTGGTCCTGCAGTTGTGGTTCGCGCTCACCACCAGCGGCGTGCGTCAGGAACAGGTGACCTTGAAACCAGGCGTCGAAAACAGCATCCTGACCACCCCGTTCAAGGTGACCGGCAACGGCAATCTCGCGCTTTCGACCATCACCGACCTCGACAACTCCTGGGCCGGCCTGGGCTACACCCTGGTCGACCCGGCGTCCGGCCGCGTGTGGCGCGCCGAACATCAACTCGAAGCCTGGTCGGGCGTGGACGAAGACGGCGACCGCTGGAGCGAAGGCTCGAACTCTGGGCTGGTGAGCTTTGGCAACGTCCCGCCAGGCACCTATCAGTTGCAGATCGAAGGCGAGCTGGCACCGGAGGCAACGCGACCCCTGGGCGCGGTGCTCAGGCTGGAGCGCGGGCATGCGTCGTGGCTCAACTGGCTTTTGCTGCAGCTTGGCCTGTTGACCGTGCCGCTATTCGCCGGCTGGCGCGCAAGCGTCTTCGAAGCCCGGCGCTGGGCCGACAGTGACCACGCGCCCGAAGATGAAGACGATGATTGAAGGAAAGTCCGCATGAGCCGCTTCTACATGATCGCCGCAATCGCCGGTTTGGCATTCTTTGCTTACGCCCAGCACGCCGGCATGAGCCTCACCGGCACACGCGGCACGCAGCAGTTGAGTTCCGGCAAATCCGCCGGCAGCGGCAGCTCGTGGCGCTCCGGAAGCCTGTCGCACAAATAGTCCTTTTTTCGCAACACCCTCGAAGGAGTCAGCCAGCATGGACCTCATCAACCCGCAGTACATCGTCAATTCCCTGGTGTTTTCACTCATGGGCGTCATCGTTTTCTGGATGATGTTCGTGATCATCGACAAGCTCACGCCCTATGACCTGTGGAAGGAAATCGTCGAGAAACGCAACCAGCCCTTGGCCATCATCGTGGCGGCGATGTGCCTGGGGATCGCCATCATCGTCGCCGCGGCGATCCACTAGCAATTTCGACACCCCGCCTGCGGCCTGACGGCGGCCCGCGCAGTACTGGCTGCGGGCCCTGCTGCAAGCGGGTGTCAACAGGATTCCGGCCGTGCGCCACGCCCTGCTGTTCTCGGTATTTGTCGTTGCTTCCTGCGGCCTGGCCTATGAGCTGATCGCCGCGGCGCTGTCGAGCTATGTGCTGGGCGACTCTGTCACCCAGTTTTCCACCGTGATCGGCACCTACCTGTTCGCCATGGGAGTGGGGTCGTGGCTGTCAAAATTCATCGAGCGCGCGCTGGCAGTGCGCTTCATCCAGATCGAACTGCTGGTGGGGGTGATCGGCGGCTTTTCCGCGATGCTGCTGTTCATGGTGTTTGCGTATGCCGCCGAGCCGTTTCGCCTGGTGCTTTATGGCACGGTGTTTGTCACCGGCGCGTTAGTGGGCCTGGAAATTCCGCTGATCATGCGGATTCTCAAAAGCGAGGTGGCGTTCAAGGACCTGGTGGCGCAGGTGCTGAGCTTCGACTACCTGGGCGCGCTGGCGGTATCGATCCTGTTTCCGCTGGTGCTGGCGCCGCGCCTGGGGCTGATGCGTAGCAGCCTGCTGTTCGGCCTGATGAATGTACTGGTGGCCCTGTGGGCAATACGCCTGTTCGGCGAAACCCTGCGGCCGGCGCGCGCCCTGCGCGCCCAGGGCGTTGCGGCGCTGCTCCTGCTGCTGGTCGGCTTCGCCTTCGCAGAACGCCTGACCGCGCTGGCCGAGGAAGGCATTTACGCCGACCAGATCATCCACGCCGAATCCACGCCTTACCAGCGCATCGTCATCACCCGCTGGCGCGAGGACATTCGCCTGTTTCTCAACGGCAACCTGCAGTTCTCGTCGCGCGACGAGTATCGCTATCACGAGGCGCTGGTGCACCCTGCGCTGGCTGCGTTGCCGGCTGCCAGGCGCGTGCTGATCTTGGGCGGAGGTGATGGCCTGGCCGCGCGCGAAGTGCTCAAGTACCCGCGGGTGGAAAGCATTGTGCTGGTCGACCTCGATGCGCGCATGACCGACCTGTTCCGCCGCAATGCATTGCTCAGGCATCTGAACCAGGGCGCGCTCGACAGCCCGAAACTCCTGGTGGCCAACCAGGACGCGCTCAAATGGCTGGAAACCAACCAGGAGGTTTTCGACCTGGTGCTGATCGATTTTCCCGATCCGTCCAACCATGCGCTGGGCAAGCTCTATTCCTCGGCCTTTTATCGCCTGCTGGAAAAGCACCTGTCGGCGCGCGGCCTGGTGGTGGTGCAGGCAACCTCACCTTTCTATGCGCGCAAGACCTTCTGGTCGATCGTGGCCACCCTCGAAGATGTCGGCTTCACCACCGCGCCCTATCACGCCTACGTGCCCTCGTTCGGCGAATGGGGCTACATCATCGCCGGGCGCACCACGTTCACCCCGGCGACTTCGTTTCCGGTGGCCACGCGCTTCCTCACTCCGGCCACGCAAAGGCTGATGTTCGATTTTCCGGCCGACATGGCGCGCGTGCCAGCGGAGGTCAACCGCGTCAACAACCAGTCGCTGGTGCGCACTTTCGAGGAAGAATGGGGACGGGTAATGCGATGAGGCCGCACTCGCGCAGGCCCGGCGCGCCGTTCCCATGAAACGCCGCGCGTTTCTCGGTGCGCTCTCCAGCGGCCTCTTCGCTTCCTGCGAATTCCGCGACGGCCAGGCACTGCCGCCGGGCGATCTGCTGGGGCCCGACATGGCGCTGGGCCACGCGCTGCGCGACGCTGGCCTGCCGGCGCCTGGCGAGGAAAAACGCATCGGCATCGCGATCATCGGCGCCGGCATCGGCGGGCTTTCGGCGGCCTGGCAACTGGCCCGGCAAGGTGTGACCGACACCCACCTGTTCGAACTTGAAACCGTGGCAGGCGGCAACGCGCGCGCTGCCGAGAACGCGATCACGCCCTATCCGCTGGGCGCGCACTACTTGCCGCTGCCGGGCCCCGAAGCCATCCACCTGCGCACGCTGCTGGCCGACCTGGGCGTGCTGCAGGGTGATCCACAGGCGGCCGTGCCCGCCTACGACGAGCGCTACCTGGTACATGCGCCGCAGGAACGCCTGTACCACGGCGGTCTGTGGCATGAGGGCCTGGTTCCGCGCCACATTGCCAGTGGCCGCGACGGCGCACAGATGCAGCGCTTCGACGATACGATCGCCGCTTTCAAATCCATCCGCGGCAGCGACGGTGGCCGTGCATTCGCCATTCCCAGCCTGATGGCCGGCAAACATGCCGCCAGCGACGCGCTCGATGGCGGCAACATGGCCCACTGGATGCAAACGCAAGGCTTCGACTCGGACCTGCTTGACTGGACGGTCAACTACGGCTGCCGCGACGACTACGGCGCCCTGGCGCGCGATGTCTCGGCCTGGGCCGGCGTCCATTATTTTGCCAGTCGCATCGGCACGGCCAGGAACGCCGACGCGCATGGCGTTTTGACCTGGCCGCAAGGCAATGGCTGGCTGGTGGCGCAAATGCTCGCCAGGCAACAGGCACGCGGCGTAGCGCCGGTACACACCAGCGCGCTTTGCAGCCGCGTCGAAACCATGCGCGGCCACGCGCTGATCGACATCTATCACGCCGCCGAGAGGCGCAGCGTGCGCTATCGCGCCGAGCGCGTGATCTGGGCCGCGCCAGCCTTCACCCTGGCGCGCGCCTGGGCCAACCCGCCGCCCGGCTTTACCGCGGCAGCAAGCGCCATTCAGACCAGCCCGTGGCTGGTTGCCAACCTGACGCTCGATGCCATGCCTGAAGACGCCGGTCCGGCCGCGCTGGCCTGGGACAATGTGCTCTACGACAGCCCGTCTCTCGGCTACGTGGTCGCCACGCACCAGAAAATCCAGGTGCGACCGGGGCCCACGGTGCTCACCTACTACCTGCCGCTGGCGCACATGGCGCCCATGCAGGCGCGCGCGCGCCTGGCCGGCGCACCCTGGCACGAATGGGTCATGCCGATCCTTGACGAACTGTCGAAGCCGCACCCGGACTTGCGTGCACGCTTGAAGCGCCTCGACCTGTGGCGCTGGCCGCATGCCATGCCCAGGCCCGCGCCCGGCTTTCGCAGCCTGCCGATCCGCCGCCTGCTGGCGAAGAGCGACGGGCCGCTCTTGTTCGCCCACTCCGACCTCTCCGGACTGCCGCTCTTCGAGGAGGCGCATTTCGCCGGCGTGCGTGCGGCCGCGTTCGCCCTGGGTCGTGCTCAGTTGCTGTGAGGCGCGCTGGCTGCGGCCGGCAAAACGCATCGTACTGAAGCATCTCGTAGACGTTGACTACGCCCTGGCGATGAAAATCGCCAGCGATCTCGCAGGCCGTTTCAAGAATTCAGCTCTTGGGCTTCGCCTTTATTCGTCATGGCAGATCACCCGCAATGCACCATCGATTGCCGCGGTATCCAATGACTGGCCGATTTTGGCCAGCTGGTATTCAGCGAGGGTTTGCAAGGCACCGAGTTCGTCGGCTGAAATAGTGGTCTTTACTTTCTTTTCGAATCGCAAGGCAAGCAACCAATTGCCGCCCGGTCAGTTGGTTGAAACCATTTAATATATACTTTTGTAAAACTTTTTGGAGGGCAGCATGACCAACACGGTGGCAAAGATTTTCATCAACGGTGGCAGCCAGGCGGTACGCTTGCCCAAGGCATTTCGCTTCGAGGGCGCTTCCGAAGTTCTGCTTCAGAGAGACGGCGAGCGCGTCATCATGACGCCGCGCAAGCGCGCGCCGATTGAGCGCATGCTTAACGTCATCGGGAAGTTCGAGGACTTTCCGGCACGCGAGCAACCGCCTGTGCCAGACAAGCGTGGCAGCTTTTGATCATGCGCTACATGCTTGATACCAACATTTGCATCCAGATCATGAACCACGCCAGCAACAAGATGATGGCCAACCTGATCGAGCATGAGGGGCAGTTGTACATTTCCACCATTGCCGCCGCCGAGCTGCGCTTCGGGGCCGCCAAGTCCGCCGCGCAGAAAAAAAACCGACAACTGCTAGCCGAGTTTCTTGCGCCGCTACAGGTGATGCCCTTTGACGAGGATGCCGCAGCGAGCTACGGCGACGTGCGCGCTACTCTAAAGAAGGCCGGGCGACCGATAGGCCCGCTCGACACCCTGATTGCCGGGCACGCACTGTCGCTCAGTGCGACTCTGGTGACCAACAATACGCGCGAGTTTGTGCGGGTGAAAGGACTGCGCGTTATAGATTGGACCTGACTCGATGATCTGCGGCATCGGCCGCGCCGCCGAACCGATCATCGTCGCCGGCGGCTACGATGTCTTCGCCGAGTTCGCCGCCCGCGAAAGTGCCAGGCAACGCATGATTGAAGGGTGATCGCAAAGGCCAGTGGAGCATCCGCATCGACGACCAATGGAGAGTCTGCTACAAGTTTGACGGTGGCGTGCCGCCCAACGTCAAGGTTGTCGATTACCAACGAGTCGGGGTGCGACGGCGATCAATGTGCGATCCGCCTTTCCACCAGCTCCACCAACTCCACAACCCCCCGCGCCGGTCCGGGCAGCGAGCCGCGATTGCGCAGCGCCTGCAGCCGGCGGCGCTGGTTCCAGAAGTTCCGTTCGCCAGGGTCCGCTACAGGCTTGTCGGCAATGCCTCGGCGCACCGTTAATTCCTGCAATTTGAAGAACATTTCTTCAAATTGCAGGACTTTTTTTTACCATCGCATCATGATCGAACGCGACATCACACCGCTGCTGCAACAACTGGCCGGAAAATATCCAGTGATCACCCTCACCGGGCCTCGCCAAAGCGGCAAGACCACGTTGGCCAAGAGTCTGTTTTCCGAAAAGCCCTACGTGACGCTGGAAGATCCCGACACGCGGCGCTTCGCGGCAGACGACCCGCGTGGCTTTTTGGCGCAATACATGCAAGGTGCGATCCTGGACGAAATCCAGCGCGCGCCCGAGCTGGCATCGTATTTGCCGGGCATGGTCGATGCCGCGCCACAGCCTGGGCGGTTCATCCTGACGCGCAGCCACCAGTTTGAACTGATGAGCCAGGTTTCGCAGTCTCTGGCCGGGCGAACTGCGGTGCTGCGCTTGTTGCCGTTTACGCTAGCCGAGGTGCGGCGCCTGCGCGGCGGCGTGGCTGACCCCGACCTGCCTCAAATCCTGTTGACGGGGTTCTATCCGCGCATCCATGATCAGGACCTCGACCCCTCGCAGGCCCTGGCCGACTACTTTGCCACCTACGTGCAACGTGATTTGCGTCAGCTCGCCGCGGTCCAGGACCTGCATCGCTTCGAGCGTTTTGTACGCCTGTGTGCCGGGCGCACCGGGCAATTGCTCAACCTGAGCAACCTGGGCTACGACGCGGGTGTCTCGCATGCCACAGCCCGCGCCTGGATCGACCTGCTGCAAACCAGCTACATCGTGCACTTGCTTCCGCCATGGTTTACCAACACCGGCAAGCGGCTGGTCAAGGCACCCAAGCTATATTTCTACGATGTCGGCCTGGCCTGTTGGCTGTTGGGGTTGCGTACAGCGGAGCAGCTTGATCGTGACCCGCTGTGGGGCAACTTGTTCGAGAACTTCGTCATCATGAAGGCCATGAAAGACCGGCTCAACGACGGCGCAACGGCCGAGGTGTACTTCTACCGGGACTCTGAAGCCAACGAGGTCGACCTGCTGCTGCCAACCGGTGGAAGGATGCACGCCATCGAAATCAAGGCCGGAGCCACCGTCAACCCGGACTACTTCAAGGGCCTCAAGACTTTTGCCGCCATCACCCAGCGGCGTTCGCCAGTGGTTGCGTGGTGTTTGGTGGTGCGGAAGGTCAAAGCCGCAGCGACTGGCCGGTGCATTCCTGGCGTCAATTGCAGGTCAAGACTGTCGGCTGACGCATTGGTGGGGGCCGGGCGTCGGGGTTGCTGCGGCCGCGTTCGCCCCGGGTCGCCTTTAGTTGCCCTGCGGCGCGCTGGCCGAAGCCGGCAATCCGAACACGCGATCAAAGCCCCAGGTGAAGGCAAAGGTGTAGACAAAAAAGAAGATGTTCATGCCCAGATTGACCATGAACGAGCGCACATAGCTGATATCGAGCCACCACGCCGCCACCGGCAGCAGCACCAGCAGAAAGCCGATCTCGAATCCCACCGCATGCAGCACGCGACGGCCCAAGCCTCGACCGCGCGTCAGACGCCCCGCCTCCCAGCGCTCGAACAATGCGTTGTAGCCGAAATTCCAGCTCACCGCGAAGATCGAGGCAAAGATCGCCAGCGCGCCGGCACGTTCGATGCCGCTGTCGCTGACGCTGAAAAAACCCAGCGTGCCGCAGGCGAATGCGATGGCCTCGTAGATGCCGACGTAAACAATTCTGCGCTTGATGCCTTGCAGGGCCATGCCGGAATCCACAGGAGGTTTGCGCTTGGAGCGCGCGGCCGAGCGGCCGCAGCGCGGATTGTCGCCGCTTATCGGCCGCATGGCACAAGCCGAAACATACCCGAGCGTCAAGACCGCAAGCGCTTCCTGCGCGGCACCCGACGCTGCCCTGGCAGCCCCGCCACGGCGACGTGGCAGCTCAGAGAGTCCTGGGTTTCAACAAATAGTTCATCACCACCTCGGTGGCGTGCTTCAGGTGGTTTTCCCTGGCAACCGGGCTCATCAGGTCGCGCGCCAGCACCGTCGACAGGGTGAAGCGGTTCGACAGGTAGTAGTAGTTGAGCGCCACCAAAGTGATGTAAACCTCGGCGGGGTCGATGCCGCCGCGAAACACCCCGGATTCCTGGCCGCGCTGCACGATCTGGCGGATGTTGTTCTGCACCGGTGAAACCAGGAGCGCCAGCTTGCGCGATTTCTTCAGGTACTTCGCTTCGTGCAAGTTCTCGGTATTGATCAGGCTGATAAATTCGGGATGCTCGACGTAATAGTTCCAGATGAATTCAACCAGGCGGATCACCGCCTCGACCGGCTCAAGATGGTCGAGTTCGAGCGCTTTTTCGGCTTCGGCCAAGCGGATGTAGACGCTTTCGAGCACCGTCAGGAACAGTGCATCCTTGGAGACAAAGTAGTAGTACAACATGCGCTCGTTGGTGCCGGCGCGTTTGGCGATGCGGTCCACCCGCGCCCCTCCGAGACCGTGCTTGGTGAACTCGTCGGTCGCCGCTGCGAGAATCCTGGCGCGGGTGCGCTCGGGGTCGCGCTTGATCTTGGTCGCCACGCGTGGTTTCGCACGCTTGGGCAATTCTGCGCCTCTTTCCATCGGTGGATCGCCCCTGGCTTGCGCTTGCGGCGCCGGATGCGGCGTCTGGATCAAGCGTTTTTGGTTTATTGCACTGCACAAGTGGGATAATTCTAGCCTGAATCGAAAGCACTGCCTGGCATCGCGCAGCACCGCTTCCTGCCGCACTCGCACACCCCGCCCCATGTCAAGCCTGGCCGACCGCATCGACGCCCTGTTGCCGCAAACGCAATGCACGCGCTGCGGCTATCAGGGATGTCGCCCTTATGCCGAGGCCATCGCCGCCGGCATGGCCGATATCAACCAATGCCCGCCGGGCGGTGCCGCCGGCATTGTCAAGCTGGCGGATCTGCTCAAAACCCTGCCCAAGACGCTCAACCCGGCAAACGGGGACGAGAAACCGCTGGAAATGGCGCTCATCGATGAAGACCTGTGCATCGGCTGCACCCTGTGCATTCAGGCCTGCCCGGTCGACGCCATCGTCGGCGCGGCCAAGCTGATGCACACCATTCTGTCTGGCTTATGCACCGGTTGCGAACTGTGCATCGCGCCCTGTCCGGTGGATTGCATTGCGATGGTCAAGGTGGAACCGCAGCGCGCGTGGACCGATGCCGACGCCGCGCTGGCGCGCGCACGCTACTACGCGCGCAACGAGCGTCTGGCCTGCGAGGAGCGCGAGCGTGAGAAAAAGCTGGCGGCAAAATCCACCAGCAGCACGCCGCCCACCGATCCGGCCAATGCCGCCGCCGACGCCCGCAAGAAAGCGGTGATCGCCGCGGCCATCGAGCGCGCCCGTGTGCAGCGCGAACAAGCCCAGCCGCGCAACACCGAACCGGCCTCCGAGGAAGTGCGGCGCCAGATCGCCGCGGCCGAGGCGCGGCGCGCCCGGCGCGGCGAGGATGTCAGCTGAAGGCCGGATCACATGAACAACACCCGCAGAACGGAAATCTTCAGTCGCTGGCGCGCGGCCAACCCGCATCCCAAGAGCGATCTCGAATACAACTCGACCTTCGAACTGTTGGTGGCGGTGATCCTCTCGGCGCAGGCAACAGACAAGGGCGTCAACGCCGCCACCCGCAAGCTTTACCCGGTGGCAAACACGCCGCAGGCGATTGCCGCTCTTGGGGAAGATGGTCTCGGGCCGTATATCCAGACCATTGGCCTGTGGAAAGCCAAGGCCAGGAACGTGATCGCCACCTGCCGGCAATTGCTGGAGCAGCACGCCGGCCAGGTGCCGGGCGAGCGCGCAGCACTCGAAGCCCTGCCCGGCGTGGGCCGCAAGACCGCCAACGTGGTGCTCAACATCGCATTCGGCCAGCCAACCATCGCCGTCGACACCCACAACTTCCGTGTCGCCAACCGCAGCGGCATCGCGCCGGGCAAGACTGTCGAGGCGGTGGAACAAAAACTCAACAGATTCGTGCCGGAAGTGTTTCGCCAGCATGCGCACCACTGGCTGATCCTGCACGGGCGCTATACCTGCAAGGCGCAGAAACCGGACTGCCCGAATTGCGGCATCAGCGATCTGTGCGAATTCAAGGAGAAAACGCCCGACCCGCTGGCCGAGCCGGCCCAGACAAGAAAGATTCCGGCAAGAAGCGCGACTACGACGACCAAGGCCTCGAAGCCATCGAAGCCCGCGCAAGTCGCGGCGCCGAGATCAGCCCGCACGAGCCGAAAGAGCGGTAGCTGAGCATGTTCAACCCCAGTCGCGATGAAGTCCGTCGCTTTTTCTTCGATCTGTGGCGCAAGCATCGCGCCAGCGCGGTGATGACGCCACTCGAACTGCAGGCGCTTGACTGGGTGCTTGAACATCCCGAGTATCACGCACTGCTGGCCGATCCGGAAAAAAATCTGGCGCGCGACTATCTGCCGGAGTTTGGCGACATCAATCCCTTCCTGCACCTGTCCTTGCACCTGACCGTCACCGAACAGGTATCGATTGATCAGCCGCCCGGCATTCGCAGCGAATTCGAACGGCTTGCGCACCAACACGGCTCCCTGCATGAAGCCGCGCACGAAGTGCTGGAGTGCCTGGGTGAAATGGTGTGGCAAGCGCAGCGCGAAGGCGGCGCGCCCGATGGCGCCGCTTATCTTGAATGCGTGAAACGAAAATGACCCCCGAGCACGCGAAACCGCTTGCCCCGGCACTGGAAAACCAATGAACGTCGATCCGCTCGAACTGGAAAAATTCTCCGCATTGGCCGCCAAATGGTGGGATCCGAGCGCGGAGTTCAAACCCCTGCACCAGATCAACCCGCTGCGCCTGGAATGGATCAACCGCATCGCGCCACTGGCCGGCCAGCGCGTGCTCGACGTCGGCTGCGGTGGCGGCATCCTCAGCGAATCGATGGCCGTAAAGGGCGCCGCGGTGAAAGGCATCGACCTGGCGGAAAAGCCTCTCAAGGTGGCCTCCCTGCACAAGCTTGAGTCGGGTGTGGCGGTGGATTACGAATGCATAAGTGCCGAGGATCTCGCCCTGCGCGAACCCGGCTCCTTCGATGTGGTCACCTGCATGGAGATGCTGGAGCACGTGCCCGACCCGGCCGCCACCGTGCGCGCCTGCGCGGCCCTGGTCAGGCCCGGCGGCAAGCTTTTTTTCTCCACCATCAACCGCAATCCGAAGTCCTACCTGTTCGCGGTGATCGGCGCCGAATATGTGCTGCGCCTGCTGCCGCGCGGTACCCACGATTACGCCAGGTTCGTGAGACCCTCCGAACTGGAGCGCTTCTGCCGCGACGCCAGGCTTCTATCCGGTGAACTGATCGGCATGAGCTACAACCCGCTGACGGGTCGCTATTGGCTCGATGGCGATACCTCGGTCAATTACCTGATGCAGGCCGCACGGCCGGCATGACTTTCCTGCGGGCACACAATCCGATGATCGACTGCGTACTGTTTGACTTGGACGGCACTCTTGCCGACACCGCGCCGGACCTGGCGGCCGCGCTCAACAAAATGCGCACTGATCGCGGCATGCATGGCCTGCCGCTCGATCCACTGCGCCGCATGGCGTCTTCGGGGGCGCGTGGCTTGGTCGGCGTCGGCTTCGGCCTGAAGCCCGGCGACTCCGACTACGAAGCGCATCGCCTGGAGTTCCTCGACAACTACGAGCGCGCCTTGAACGTGCACACGCGCCTGTTCGACGGTGTGCCCGAATTGCTTGAAAGCCTTGAGGCGATGCCGCGCAAATGGGGCGTCGTCACCAACAAGGCGAAGCGCTTCACCGACCCGCTGGCGCAATTGATCGGCTTCACCGCACGCGCGGCATGCGTGGTCTCCGGCGACACCACGCCGCACGCCAAGCCGCATCCGGCGCCGCTGCTGCACGCGGCGCATTTGAGCGGGGTCGACCCGCTGCGCTGTATCTACATTGGCGACGACCTGCGCGACATCCAGGCCGGCCGTGCCGCCGGCATGCGCACCCTGGCGGTGACCTGGGGCTACCTGGGAGAAGGCGAACCGCCCGCAAGCTGGGGCGCCGACGCGGTCATCGATACGCCCGCCGCGGTGCTCGACTTTCTCGACTGAATGGACCGCACTGCCGCCTTCGCGGCCCTGATCGAAGCCGATCCGGCCGCCAAGGTGCGGCTGACGCGCGCGGCCGTAGCCGCGCTCGATGTGACCGGCTGCGACCGGGTGCTGGCTGCCAGCGCGCCCGGGCGCCCGCAGCGGCCTGAACTGGTGCACCCGGCGCGGGTGCCGCAACGCGGCCTGGGCAGCGCCTCCGGCCGCGCCGCGCTGATCCACGCCATCACCCATATCGAATTCAACGCCATCAACATCGCGCTCGATGCGGTGTGCCGCTTCGGCGGCATGCCCGCCACCTACTACACCGACTGGATGCAGGTCGCCGCCGAGGAAGCCCTGCATTTTTCGCTGCTGGCCGCGCACCTGCAAACCCTGGGTCATGCCTACGGCGACTTCACCGCGCACAACGGCCTGTGGGAAATGGCCGACCTCACCTGCGACGATGTGCTCTCGCGCATGGCGCTGGTGCCGCGCATTCTCGAGGCGCGCGGGCTGGATGTGACGCCCGCGATCCGCGCCAGGCTGGCCCGGCAGGGCGACCTGGCGGCTGCGGCAATCCTTGACATCATCCTGGCCGACGAAGTCGGCCATGTGGCCATCGGCAATCAGTGGTATCGCTGGCTGTGCGGGCAGCGCGGCCTCGACCCGATGGAGATTTTCGGGCAGTTGATGATCAGGCATCGTGCGCCGGCGATCAGGCCGCCCTTGAATCGCGCCGCGCGCCTGGCCGGAGGTTTTACGCTTGCCGAACTGGACGCCTGGGAGCGCGGTACCTGAAGCGGCGGCCCCGACCCGGCCTGTGCTGCCGGCATGAACATTCCCTGCGTCATGGGCCGGGGCCTGCCTAGAACTTCTCCACCCACGGCCGCACCTCGATCTCCCATGTCCACGCGTTGCGCGGCTGCCTGATCAGGTGCAAGTACGAATCCGCAATCGCGTCCGGCGAGAGCATG
Source organism: uncultured Burkholderiales bacterium (assembly GCA_964470865.1). Lineage (GTDB taxonomy): Bacteria > Pseudomonadota > Gammaproteobacteria > Burkholderiales > JAEUOS01 > JAEUOS01. The sequence continues at coordinate 33,831 of CAYYFR010000023.1, forward strand.
CTGTCGGGGCTGTCGGCAGATTCCGGCGGACAGGCCGCTGCCGGCGCCCACGATCAGGGCTGTGTTGCTCGTCATGCTTTTCTCCAGTTGGATCCCGGTTCAGTCTGTATGCGCGGATTTCAGGTGCCGCCACGGACATTGAGTATCGCCTGCACCGCGCGCGGCACCAGGCTCAGGCTGCCCAAGCCATGCAGGCTCGGATCACCGCTCTGCGCGGCCTTGTCGCGTAGCGCCAGAAACAATTCGCCGGCGGCGGTTTCCAGCCAGAACCAGTTCTGCAGTTCGGTGGGGGAGTGGCGGCCCGGCTGTGCCGCCTTCGCTTCGTAGTAATAGGCTTTCAGCTCGTCGCTGGCCTGCTTCAAGGCAGCGGCCGATCCAAGCCCTTCACGGAAAGTGGCGCGCGGCGCCGCGCCAACCCAGGCGCTCAAGAACTCGCCGATCTCGGCCGGCGCCAACCCGGTCAGCCCCAAGCTGGTGCGGCCGCGCTGCCGGCTCGCCACTTCATGCCAGGCGCGCAACTGCGAAATCTCGTCGTCCAGCCGCTCGGCAAGCGTGCCCGCCGAACCCATGCGCGGAAAACTGACCGGGCAATTCAGTGCTGCGGGCAGGTCACCCAGATCTTCATAGGGGGCTTCTTCAGCGAAATCCTCAAGCAGCGGGCCGGCCGGCCGCTCCAGCAGACGCAGCGCCGCCAGCAGCACGCGGGTCTGGAACGGCGCGTCGTTGGGCACGCCCAGCGGGCGCCCGAGCATGAAGGGCACCCACAGCGCACGCGGTGGCGCAAGGGCTGCGCTGTGCTCGCGTATCAGGCTGATCGACACCGTTGCGATGCCCTCTTCTTCGAGGATGTGACCGAGTGCGCTCACGGCGCACGTGCACAGCGGTCACACCGGTGTGAGCAGCACCGCATCGACCCGATCCTTCTTGAGGAGGCCGGCCAAGGCGCGCGCGCTGGCCTCGTACAAGGCGAGCCTGGCGATCGCACCCATGAAGGAATAGTGGAACGCGGCCACGCTGCCGACGATCTTGTCGCGCACCAGTTCCTGCAAGCGATCGAGCGGAAACACCACATTGCGATCCGCCTGGAATCCGCTGCGATCGAAATTGACCGACAAATGACTCATCAGCAGATCCGCCGGCGACACATCCCCCGGAATCACGCGATAGTCGTAGCCGGCGCCAGCGGAATCGAACGGCAGATCGCCGCGCATATGCAGGCCTGCGGTGGTCACGATAGCCACCCGGCGCCGGGCCAACGGCGGGCCTGCCACCCAGGGACGGGTGGGGAATTGCGGCAGGCTGGCCACGCGTTTGAGATGGCCTTCACGTTCGATTTCAGTCAGGTCTGCCAGTCGCACCATGATTCACACTCCAATGATCAAAAACACTTTTCGCGTAACACCGACACCCATGCGCTGCACGCAGGTTGGCCAAGGAAAGCGCTTGAACCCACCCTTGCGCACCTGGCCGGCACGGTTTCAGGCGCCCAGTCGCGTGGCCAATTCATCGAAGCCGTCGACCACCAGGTCATGCGCCGGATTGGGCGCCGGGTCCGGCGGGCCACCCGGCCCCCATTCGTCGGGCCGCCGCACAAACGCGCTGTGGTAGCCGGACTCGCGCGCGGCGTTCAAGTCGAAGTTGTGGCAGGCGACCATCATGATTTCAGAGGGGTCCAGCTGCAGCCACCTGGCGGCCGTCAGGTAGGACTCGGGGCGTGTCTTGTAGACGCCGATCATTTCGCAGGAAATGATGGCATCCCAGACAAAGCCGTTGCGCCGCGATACATCGATCACAAGCGAGGTGGTGAGCAGGGTGAAGGAGGCCACCACATATTTCTTGCGCAGGCGCTCAAGCGCGGGCGCGAAGCCCGGCCAGGCATCGAGCCTGTGCCAGGTGCGCCAGATGTCGTCGCGCGCGGCCGCGCTCAACGCGTCGAGGCCGAAATGCGCGATCACCTCGTCCAGAATGCGCCTGTGCACATCGTCGAAATTGAAGGTCGGTTGCACCTGCCCGACGATCGCCTTGAGCGAGCGGCGGCGATACTCGTTGGTGACCTCATGCCAGTCGGCGGCAAGCCCGTGGGCTGCGCCGGCGCGCGCGAAAGCCGCGCTGATGCCGCCGTGCCAGTCGAGAATGGTGCCGCCGGTGTCGAAGGTGAGTGCCTTGATGTTCATGGTTTGCCTTGGTTAAGAAACGCCCGCTTCAAGCGCGCGGCGTTTGCATGGTTGGAGCCGGTGAGAGACGGCTGCGTGCCGCGCTTTCACGCATCGTAGCCCGGCGCCTTGCGACCCAGGCCGTCAAATGCATCAAGCAGCCGTCCGCGCCATTGCGCTATCGGATCGTCGGCCGCCAGCAACTGCAAGGGGCTGATTGTGCGCGCCCACTGGAACGCGCCAAACAGCGCGTAGTCCGCATACAGCGGCGTAGCGCCACCGAAGAATGGCTGGTTCCCGAGAGTCACGCGCATGGCAATCAGGCTGTCGCGAAACGCCGGCAGGCGCGCCTCGCGGCCGGCAGCTACTTCCTCGAGCGACTTGCCGAAGCGCTTCTCGCGAGTCGCGCGGAAGTAGGCTTGGTCTACCGGGTCGATATGCCCGAACACGTCATGCACGACAAACGGCGCGACGCTGCCGATCAGCACATCGCCAAGCGAGCAATAGTGGCGGGTCATCGCCTGCCCCGCGGGCCCGCCGAACAAGGACGGACGATCCGTGAAAGTGTCTTCGAGATAATTGGCGATGACCCAGGAGTCCGCCACCCACTGATCGTCATGCACCAGCACCGGCACCTTGCCCGAGTCGAGCGGCTGGCCGCCTGGAACCAGCGCTGCCTTTTCGGTGAAACGCCAGGGAATGGTTTCGACTTCCAGGCCCTTGTGTGCCAGTGCCAGGCGAATACGCCAGCAGTAGGGGCTGAAACGCCGCGTGCTGTCGGCGCCGGCCAAGTCAAACATCTTGAGCATGCTGCCTCCGTGTGGTCATCTGGCGCGCATTATGCGCTTGCCCGGGATCGCAGAGCGACCGCTTGTTTGCCGGGTTACCGGCAGCGGGGCCATGGGATGGAGCGGGCAAGATTTTGAGATCGAAATGCGCGGTTGAAACATACCGGCGATGAGTGGTTCGGTACGGGTTGAGACTTGGGTCGATCGCTCAGCTTCCGCCGAACCAGTTGTAGCCCTGGTCTTCCCAGTAGCCGCCGGGGTTGGTGTTGGTGACGAAGATGGCGGTGATGTGCTTGGGGTTCTTGTAGCCCAGCTTGGTAGGCATGCGCAGCTTCATCGGATAGCCGTACTTGGCAGGCAACACCTGGCCGTCGAAGCTGAGCGTCATCCGGGTCTGGGCGTGTAACGCGGTCGGCATGTCGATCGAGGTGTAGTAGTCATCGGCGCACTTGAAGCCGATGTACCTGGCGGTGGTGTCGGCGCCGACGCGTTTGAGAAATTCGGCGAACGGCACACCGCCCCACTTGCCGATCGCGCTCCAGCCTTCGACGCAGATGTGGCGCGTGGTCTGGCTTGCCTGCGGCAACTGGCCCAGCCGCTCCAGGGTCCATGGCGTCTTGTCGGCCACCATGCCGCCGACTTCGAGCTTGTAGCCGGCGCCATCGACTTGCTTGACTTCGCTCTCGCCATAAAACGCGTTGAACGGAAACGGCTTGGTGATCATCGAATCCGGATAAGCAGGCGCCATATTGGCGGGATCAAAAATCGCCGCCTGCACGCGGTCGTTGAAGCGCGACACGGTAGTGAGCACCTTTTGCACCGAATCATCATCGGTGATCGCGCAACCGCTCAACATGGCCAGGCCACCGAGCGTGAGGCCGCGCTGCATGAAGAGCCGCCGCGCCGGCGCCGGCATTTCCTTCAGGGCATCCCTGACGATGGCTTCAGAGCGCGGATCGGGGCCGCGGCGAATCGAGAAAAGCTTTTGCATGTTCATTCTCCTTAAACGCTTTAGCGGCCGCGAATCATTGCCAGGAAGGTGCGCGGCACCAGGGCCACCATCGCCAGGTGCACCATC
>CAYYFR010000023.1:37949-45249 GCA_964470865.1 uncultured Burkholderiales bacterium
AATCATTGCCAGGAAGGTGCGCGGCACCAGGGCCACCATCGCCAGGTGCACCATCGCCAGGTGCACCATCACGAAGGCCACCAGCGCCGCCATCGAGATGAAATGCACCCGACGCGCGTTTTCGTAGCCGCCCATCAGCTCGCGCAGAATCGGGAACTGCACGTTCTTCCACAGCACCAGACCGGACAGCACCAGCAGCAGCAGGTCGGCCCAGACAAACAGGCAGGCGGCCTTTTGCACCGCGTTGTATTTGGTCTGGTCGGCGTGGGCCAGCTTGCCCTTCAAGGCCGCCAGCAGGTCATGCAGTATTTCCCTGGGCGAGAGCGGCCAGAACTGGCGCAAGACGCGGCCGGTGGCGCCGTTGCACCCCAGGTAGATCAGGCCGTTCAACACCAGCACCCACATTGCCGCGAAGTGCCACTGCACGCCGCCGGCCAGCCAGCCCCCCAGGGTGAGCTCGTTGGGAAACCGGAAGCCGAAAAACGGATCGGCGTTGTAGATGCGCCAGCCGCTGACGATCATGATCAGCACTGCAACGGCGTTGATCCAGTGGGTGATGCGCAACCACGCGGGATGGATGATGGTCGAGTCTTTCACGGCGATTTCCGCTCTATTTGAAAAGTTTGAAAAAATGGTTCAGAGCGGTTTGCAGTTGCCCGTGGTCAGCGCTTGCAGCACCTCGCCGGTGCGCATGTTCTGCACGAAGGCGACCACGTTCAGGCCTTTCTTGAGCTGCTCGGGCGTCACGCCAATCGCCTGCCCCAAGTTGGCGCTGCCGTCCTTCAACGGCACCGGTTTGAGCCAATGGCGCACCACATGGTCATGCGCCAGGGTCTCGCCACGGTTCTCGCCGGCCTTGACGTTGGTCACCAGGCCGTTCTCGGTGATCGCCGCGTATAAGGCCAACGGCGCGCCGGCGGCGCCGGCATCCGAGGCGCGGGCCTGAACCTCGAGCGCGCCATTGGCAGTGCGTGCGGCGCTCACCTGTATCTTCGCTCCCGCCGGTTTGGCTGACTGTGCACGAATCGCGCTGCCTACCCTCAAGCGATCCTGGGTTTCCACTCCGCTGACAAAAAAGTGCGGGGTATACAAAGTGCGGCTGCCGTTGACGCCGATCAGCCAGCGCTGGCGCTCGGTGAACTCGGCGCGCGCGAACGGGTCTTTCCAGCCGATGTAATCCCAGAAGTTCACGTGCAGCGCCAGCGCCACCACGTTGGTGTTGGCCGGCGCGCCGATCAGGCTCAATTGCTTGTCGGCCGGCGGGCAGCTGGAGCACCCTTCGGAGGTATAGAGCTCCACCAGTGCAACCCGCTGCGCACCGCTTGCCACACTGCACGCCTGTGCCTGCGCCGCATCGACCATCGCCAGGCCACAAAGCACAAGCGCGGCACCGGCCAGGCCGGAGCGTGCGAAACTGAATCCGTTGTTCATGACATCCTCGTAGATGGTGAGCTGCAGGTTCGTCGTACCAGGCGGCAATTCATTACACAGCGTGCGCGCTTGATGCAAGCAGGAAATCCGCACCGCAACAGGCTTGCGCCCTTGAGCAGGCCGCCATCGACCACGGACCAAACATGACCTCTCCTGCGCTTTCGTTCCAGAACCAGGTCGCCCTACAGCGCACTTATCTGGTGCGTTTCGCCCGCCTGCAGCTGCGCAACGACACCTGGGCCGAGGATTGCGTTTCCGAAACCCTGCTGGCGGCGCTGGCCAAGCCGCAGGCCTTCGGCAACCGCTCGCAGTTGAAAACCTGGCTGGTGGGCATTCTCAAACACAAGGTGCTCGATACCCTGCGCGCGCGCGCGCGTGAAGCCACGCTGGCCGACGACGATGGCGACGGCAGCGCCGAACTGGACGCCCTGGTATTCAAGGCCGATGGCCACTTCGCCAGCGCCCCGGCGCACTGGGGCAACCCGGAACAGGAACTGGGCTCACGCCAGTTCATGCAAATGCTGGAAACATGCATCGAAAAACTGCCCGCCGGCATGGGGCGCGTTTTCCTGATGCGCGAGTGGCTGGAACTCTCGGCCGAGGAAATCTGTAAGGAATTGAACCTCACCTCGACCAACCTGTTTGTTCAATTGCACCGGGCACGCCTGCGCCTGCGTGAATGCGTTGATCTGAACTGGTTGAACCAGGCCTGAGAAGACGCCGGGCACATCCCGGGCATACGGGCTCACGAACCAAGAGGCGATGCCGTGCAAGGTGTTGCAAAAGTAACTTTCCTTACCTGCGGACTGCTTCAATGTTGCCCTGCATGCCAGGCGGATCGATGATGCTGCGGCGCACTTGCAAGGAAACGGCGGCAATCCTGATCGCGCGCGAAGATCGCAAGCTTTCGCTGACCGATAGCGTCGCGCTGCGCCTGCACATGACGGTGTGCGACAACTGCACGGCCTTCGAACGGCAGATCGTCAGCATGCGCCAGGCGTTCGCACGCTGGCGAAAAGGTGACGACGACAGCCCGGGCTGAGGATTGTTCAGCGTTTGCGAAACACCAGTACATGTTGCCAGGGCAACACGTCGATGCTCTTTTCCCACTGCAATGCATGCAGCGCCATTTCGCGGCGCACCTGTGCCACGCTCATCTTGTGCAGCGCCTTGATCGGCACGCCGGGGTCTTCGGCGCGGTACTCAACGAGTACCAGGCGCGCGCCGGGCTTGAGCGCGCGCACCACGCCGGACATCACCTCGAACGGGTATTCGAGCTCGTGGTAGACATCGACCAATAACGCCAGTTCGAGACTGGCCGGCTCGAGCCCGGCATCCTTCACACCGGCCTGTACCGGCACCACGTTGGCTACGCCGCGCTCGCCCATGGCGCGCTTCAGCAAGGCGATCATCTCCGGCTGCACGTCGCTGGCAAAGACCTTGCCACCCGGCGCCACCGCCCGTGCCATGCGCCAGGTGAAATAGCCGGTGCCGGCGCCGACATCGGCCACCGTCATGCCCGCCTTGAGTTCGAGCACAGGCACCAGCAGGTCGGTGCGTTCCTCGCGTTCGCGCTCGCTGCGCTCAAGCCATGAGGCGCCCTGCCAGCCCATGACGCGCGCGATTTCGCGGCCCATGTGGAACTTGCCGATGCCGTCGGCCGAGGGTGCGGCCTGGCGATAGGTCGGCGGCGCGGTCTGTGCCCAGACGCCTGTCCAGGCTGGCAGCACCGCCAGCAGGCAAACAAGATTACGGCGGGTAAGCAGGAAGGTGGACAAGATGGCGTGCCAAAGAAGATCGGCCACACAGTATCGCGGTGCGCCGTCGCCATGGCAACACCAACGCGGCTCAGGAGCGCGGCGGCCCGCCGTCGGTCAATTGTTCACCATAGATCATGCGCGCGATGCCCGCTTCGTGCGCCGCCTTCTCGCACAGACCGCACGGGCGCGAACTCGACACCAGCACGCAGCCGGCAAGCAGGCGCGTACCCAGGCGCGCCTGGGCCAGGCGAATCGCCTCGCGCTCGGCATGGGCATCGACATTGCGCGCAGTCACGACCCGGCTCGGGCTTTCGCCAACAATGATTAGGTCTTTCACGACGACGGCGCCATACGGCTGGTCGCCCGCAGCCTGCGCCAGGCGGCGCATTTCGAAAGCGCGCGCCATCAAGGTTCGCCAGACCTCGCCCGCCTGCGAAAGCGCGCTGCTCCCCCAGCCCATCAGGCTTGCGGTGGCGAACCACGATACCAGTGTGCGTCTATCCATGCGGCGCCCCTGCACCCTCAAAACGCCGATTATGCACCCGCGCCGGCGCCACCCGCCCAGTGGCGGCCTCAGCCATGCCGTAGCGCGGGATCGCCACGCAGGCGGTCAACCCGGTCGAAGTAGTGGCGGGCATAGGCCAGCAACTGGCCGTCGCTCGGATGATCGACCGATTCGATGCCCACCACCTTCTCGGCGATCGCATGGTCATGCTTCTGCATGTGCTTCATCAGGCCCAGTTTCGCCGTGGAGGGGCCGACGATCAGGATCTCCAGCGCATCGCCAAGGGCATGCGCGACCTCGTGATAGTACTTCTGGTCTTGCGGCGAATGCCTTGCGCCGGGCGCGCCCGCCTTGTGGTGCAAATGCTGGTGCTTCGAGCGCGCACGGATCTTCTCGGTTTCGGCCGCATCGCTGTTGAAGTGCATGACGTGCGCTTCGCTGTGGTCGAGCCACACGACAGCGTGATTGAATGACATACGGGGACTCCTGGAAAGGTGGGCTGCGCGGTGCGAGCACATGCACCTGGGAGAAAAAATGCGCAGTGCGCCCTGACACAAGACACAGACTGCAAATTACCGCAGTGCGGAATGCCGAATTTGATTTCGATCAACAAAGCCCGCCAGCGCAGCCCGAGCAGGCATCATTGCGGGCAGAAAGCCGCTACGGGTGCGGCAACGCGCTTTCACGCAGCCAGTTCGAGTTGGCGCGCGAGCGGGTGCAGGAGCGGGGGCGCGCGGCCGCTCTTCTGCGGGCCGCAGCGCGCGACATCATTGCCGGCGGGTATGCCGTCGGCCGACATGGCTCTTGAAATTCGAGCCGCCGCCGCAATCTGCGGGTCATTGCTGGAATCACCTACAATGGCGTTTCCAGCTTTGCTTGTGCAGCATGCGACGATTTCCGGGGCCGATCCGGTTTCGACGTGGGTTACAAAGCAGTGAGGGCATGCCGAGGGCTGGTCACCTCGTAAATCCAACCGGAAAACACACAAACGCCAACGACGAGCGTTTCGCTCTCGCAGCCTAAAAAACTAGCGAAGCCGCTGCACCGGTTGTTCTCTGGGCCGGGTGAGCCTTAAAAACTCACAGCAGCGTCATCTACAGGGAATCGGTTGGCGTCGGGTTACTTGGCGCCCGCTTAAATTTAGGTGACTCGCCATTGTCCGGCCTGCCTGTTGGCTAAGACCGTGGTTAAACAAAGTAAACAGGATACGCATGTAGATCTTTCTGTAGCGGACTTACGGACGCGGGTTCGATTCCCGCCGGCTCCACCAATAACAAAACCCCAACTGCTCTCAGTTGGGGTTTTATATTGCCTGCTTGCGCCATCTCCCACGTGTTCGCGGGGACTCCTGCGGAAACTTGCGGACTTCGACAAACTGCCCAACTACTGGGTTTCCGTCGAATTCCTCTCTCTCCCTGCCATTTCTCTCCCCAGGTTCGCTCCCGACAATTGGCCCGAAGTCCACAAAGGCTTCCGATGATGCGTAAATTAATCAATAAGTTGGCTGCGCACGATTCAATCAGTTTGATTGCAGCATTGGCAACCGGATCGAACAACCGCAGCATGTGGACACAGGAAAAATCATGCCATCCGTTGAAAAATCTCCTGTGCGGTGCGTCGTGCCTCGGACTCTCGTTCAGCGCTGATCGGGGCCAGATCGATACCATCCCGACCGTCAACAAATGCGCTCCCGCCGACGTCATCATCGTAAGGATCTCCATTTTCGTGGATGGCTTGGTATTCGTCCTTGGTCAAATCAACGCCAACGAGATCAGCAAGGTAAACCCACGTCCAGCACCTCTGTAGATCATCGCGGTCATATTCTTCGATCAACTGCCGCATGGCCTCACTATCACCGGCTTCTGCTGCTGCAGTGAGCCATTTCCTTGCGTCGTGTGGCCGTCCAAGACGTTCCGCTATGTCAGCGACCAGCGCCGGGTCTGCATTGACCTGATTTCCTGCTTGCTCAAAGAAGGCTGGATCATCAAACTGATCTGCAAGATCCAATAGCGCATCTTGATGGCCAAGTCGCGCGGCTTCACGCAGGTGATACTCGAATTTCTCGGATCTGGCGAGATTCGCGGAATAGGCATCGGCCCATTCCTTCTCGACTCCTGACAGGATGCGCCCGGATTGAGCCTGTTGGTACCAATGCTCACTCCCAACCGTCTCCCTATCACCTTCGTCACTCGGTGCGAAGATTAGTGCCAATGCATAGTGAGCAAGGGGATTCCTTTTGCCGGCCGCGCCATCCAGCCCATCCAGTAGCATCGGAGAAATCAAAGCTTCGGTGCTCGCCCATCGGTCGTCGGCGACGCCTTCCCTGTCTTCGAATTCATCATCGTCACTGTCGATATCGACTTCCGATTCGGAGCGTAGATGTGCCACCAGATCCGCAATCCTGATGACACCAATTTCACGCTCGGTCAGGAAACCAGGCAGGACAATGGATACGGCCTTTGCTGCCTCGGGTGAATACCCGATCTCAATGCAACGATTCTGAACAAGCACCGTGTTCGAAGAGCCTCGTCGGTTGGTGAACGACGCTTCGGTGAAAACGGCGTCAGCGCAAAGTGATGCGTAGGAGTTGAAACCGAAAGCTGCTGCCAGCAGTTCGTAGATGTGGGCCCGTTTGAATCTGGCACCGGTGCCGGCTTCGAGGTGTTGCTGTGCGGAGTACGCGAGTGTCTTGACTGTCATGAAATGCCTTTCATTTTCGCCACGCCAAATTCGGGTCAGACGCACACGTTTAAGTCCCAGACGACGAGGCTCAATGAGAGGTTTTAAATGACAAATTAGAGTCGGCCGTTTTTTACTCATGTGCAAGTAAGGTGGGCACCTGCACGGATTATAGCTATCTGCCCCCGTCGGCGAAAGTGGTGTGGTCACGGTACGTCAAACCTTTCCACGGCATCAAATGATTGGGACAATGCATATTTTGTGATTTCAGACAGACTTGAAGGTTACGGTAGCCGGTTACGATGACGCAGAATCATTACCAAAGCGAGCAACAGTATGACCGATAGCAAAACTGACCTCATGCATGCACTTCCAACCTATGGCGAAGCGGTCTATGACGGCTTAATCAAGCTAAAGCTCGTGCATGCAAATGGATTCAGCCTCATTCTTCCCGATTTGATCGCCATCGAAATTGATGGGTGGAAGTGGTTTCAGCCAAAGTTCTTCAGCCCATGCCTGATAAGTATTGCCGGTGAGGACAGCGCTTATTGCCAACTCAACGTTGATACTGACACCGAAGCAAGGGTGTTCATTGGCATAACAAAGGATCGGTTTGTTCGGCATTTCGCCGACGGATCTCAAGTTTACAGATGCCAAGTTTCTGGCCCGGTAGCACTAAATGGCTTCGCGACGGGGAAATGTACTGTGGACGAGGAAACCAACATCCAACTTCAGCTATTTCACCACACGTTGCCGGCAACCATCGCCGCGATCAAGGACTGCGGTTACTTCCTAGGGTCCCCTTGGAATGTTCAGGGAAATAAGAAACTCGAAAATGTTTCCTATGCATATTTCACTGGCTTGTCAGCCATTCTCAAGAGTGCCGAGTTCTCGCCCGCTTTAGCGTGGCCTCAACCTGCCGTTC
>CAYYFR010000024.1:0-5434 GCA_964470865.1 uncultured Burkholderiales bacterium
AGGCCACCTCGCGCCTGAAGATGATCGACAAGATCAAGGTCGAGGACATGAAGCCCTCGTCGCGCGTCAATCCCTACATTCGCTTCGAGGAGGAGAAAAAGCTCTATCGCCTGGCGGTCACGGTCGATGCCATGGGCTATACCTATCCCGGGTCGGAAGTCGCGGTTCTCAGGAAGATCGGCTTCAGTATCGAGGCCGGCGAGCGCATCGCCATCATCGGCGCCAACGGCGTGGGCAAGACCACGCTGTTGCGCTGCCTGGCCGGCGACTTGAAGCCGACCAAGGGCACGGTGAAATGGGCCGAGAATGCCCAGGTGGGTTACATGCCGCAGGACCCGCAGGCCGATTTCGCCAAAGAGGCAGACTTGGCCGAGTGGATGGGCGAATGGAAAGCGGCGACTGACGACGACCAGATCCTGCGCAGCACCCTGGGGCGCTTGTTGTTCTCGGGCGACGACATCAGGAAATCGGTCAAGGTGCTGTCCGGTGGCGAGAAGAACCGCATGCTGTACGGCAAGCTGATGCTGATGAAACCGAACGTGATGTTGATGGACGAGCCGACCAACCACATGGATATGGAGTCGATCGAATCGCTGCAGATCGGTCTGGAAAAGTATCCGGGCACGCTGGTGTTCGTCTCGCACGACCGCGAATTCGTCGGCGGTCTCGCCACCCGCGTAGTCGAGGTGAAGGAAGGCGGCGTGATCGTCGACTTCGGCGGCAACTATGACGAGTACCTGCGTTCGCAAGGGATCGAGGCTTAGAGCTTGTCCGCAAATAGTCGGGGTCGGCATGGCGGCCGCTTTGAGCGTATTCATGTCGATCACCATCCCGCAGATGATCCACCATCTCAGCCGGCACGCTGCCTATCAGCCTGCTTTCGGCCATCCCCAAACCCTCTTCAGGCTCATTCCTCGTTGGAAAAGACCAGGTTTTGCCTTCGCGCCTCGACAAAGTTAACATCTCATGTATTGCACGCCACCCCAACCACCCAAGGAGCAGCGCCATGATGAAATCAGGCATCGACCAGGACGCGATGATCAAGATGTTTTCCGAAGCCAGCGCGCGCCAGGGCCAGGCCCTGCGGCAGGCGGTCGGCGACGCCACGCTCAAGGCCCTGCAGGGGCGTGAACTGACCCTGCAAAACATTCGCGCGGTGCTCAAGACCGTGACCCAGGCGGCCTCGGCCGGCGCGGCGCAAAACCCGGCGCCCGCGGTCGATATCGAAGCCATGCTCACCAACGCCTTCGCCGGCATGGACGCCGCGCTCCTGCAGGCGGTCGAAGCCAACCGCAAGGCCCTGGAGCAATTCGTGTCGCAAGGGGTCGGGGTGCAGCAGGCGCAGATGAAAAGCGCGCTGGCCAACCTGGAAAAAATGGAAGACACTTTTTTTGCCAGCGTCACCAAGGCCGCGCAATCGGTCAGCGCGCCGCTGCAGGGGCCGTGGGCGCATGTGCTGGAGGCGATGAAGATGCAGGGCACCGCCACCGGCGCGCAGGCCACCATGACCGTGGAGCAGGTGATGGCGCAGGCGCAAGGCGCGATGCGTGCCGGCCGTGCTTCTTCGATGAATGCCGCGCAGGCGATGATGGATAGTTACGCAGCGCTGGTGTCAGGCGTGCTGATCGGCATGTCGGAAGGCTTGAGCAAGGGCAGCGGCAAGCCGCGCAAGTAGTGAGCAATGAACTTCCCGGCGCCGCCCCGCAGGACCCGGCGGCACTACGCGACATCTCCGCCCGCACGCTGGACCACTACAACCAGCGCGCGGCCGACTTTCGCGCCGGCACCGCCAACCATGATGTCAGCCAGAACATGGCGGCGCTGCTTGATGCGATAGAGGCGCCAAGGCCCTGGCGCATCCTCGATTTCGGCTGCGGCCCCGGGCGCGATCTCAACGTGTTCGCAGCGCTGGGCCACCATGCCGTGGGCCTGGATGGTGCGGCCGAGTTCGCCGCCATGGCCCGGCAGGACAGCGGCTGCGAAGTGCTGCAGCAGGATTTCCTCGCCCTCGATCTGGCGCCGGCAAGTTTCGACGGCGTGTATGCCAACGCCTCGCTATTCCATGTACCGAGCGCCGAACTGCCGCGCGTGCTGCGCCAATTGCATGCGTCCCTGAAACCCGGCGGCGTGCTGTTCGCGTCCATCCCGCACGGCGACAACAGCGAAGGCTGGAACCGCGGCCGCTATGGCGTCTACCATGACCTTGAAGCGTGGCGCCGCTATCTGACCGGCGCCGGTTTTGCCGAGTTGCACCACTACTACCGGCCAGCCGGCCTGCCGCGGGCGGAGCAGCCCTGGCTGGCTAGCGTGTGGCGGGCGCAAGCGGCCTCGACAGTATCAGGATGCGGTTGACGCGTGCCTGCGCCTGGCCCTGGCTCACGGCAGCCATGGCGGCGCTTTTTTGCGAACGCGGTTGCAGAAAGGGCTGGTTGGCAACACCGCGAGCGGGGTCGCTGCCACTGTGGGCATGGTTCAGACGGTGGACATCGCCTCCAGCTCCGCCTGCTTCTCCAGCCATTCGGCCTCGACCTGTGCCAACTCTCTTGCAAGGTAGGCCTGATCAAGCATCAGGCTTTTCAGTTCTTCCTTCCTTGATTCTTCGTAAATCTCGCTGCCGGCCAGGCGCGCGTCGACCGCAGTCTTCCTGGCGTTGAGTTTCGCCATCTGTTCTTCCAGGCGCTTGATGCGTGTTTCCAGCGGCTTGGCCTGGTTGGCGCGGCGCTGGCGCTCCTGGGCATCGGCGCGTTTTTGTTCCTGGCGGGCGGCGCCGGAGACTGGCGCGCCGGCAGGCAGCGCCGCCGGTTTGGGCGCCACCGGTGCAGCCGCCTTGACCTCGACCGGCTTGGCTTCCAGCTTGCCCAGGCGCGTCTTGAACAACCAGTCGCGATAGTCGTCAAGGTCGCCATCGAAGGGCCGCAGACCGCCTTCGGCCACGATCATGAATTCCTCGGTGGTGGCGCGCAGCAGATGGCGGTCATGCGATACCAGCACCAGGGTGCCTTCGAATTGCGCCAGGGCGACCGTCAGCGCTTCGCGGGTTTCGAGGTCGAGGTGGTTGGTCGGTTCGTCGAGCAACAACAGGTTGGGGCGCTGCCAGGCGATCAGCGCCAATGCCAGGCGCGCCTTTTCGCCGCCGGAAAACGGCTTGATCGACTGCGTCACCATGTCGCCGGGAAAATTGAAGCCGCCCAGGAAGTTGCGCAGTTCCTGTTCGCGGGTGTTTGGCGCCAGCTTCACCATGTGCCACAGCGGCGATTCGTCATGGCGCAGCATTTCGACCTGGTGCTGGGCGAAATACCCGACCACCAGGCCACGGCCGAAATTGGCCACGCCATCGATCAACGGTAAGTCGCCGGCGATGCTCTTGATCAGAGTCGACTTGCCGGCACCATTCACGCCCAGAAGACCGATACGCTGGCCTTGGGTCAACGAGAACTTGATGTTGGAGAGGATCGGTTTTTTGCCGCCGTCGTCCAGCGTGTAGCCGGCGATGCCGTCTTCCATCACCAGGAGGGGATTGGGGGTGGCCACCGGATCGCGGAATTCGAAAGAGAAGGGCGAGGAGGCATGCACCGGCGCCAGTTCCTCCATCCTGGCCAGCATTTTCATGCGGCTTTGCGCCTGCTTTGCCTTCGAAGCCTTGGCCTTGAAGCGGTCGATGAACGACTGCAGGTGCTCGCGTTCGCGCTGTTGCTTGGCAAAGGTGGCGGCATCGAGCGACAGCGCCATCGCGCGCGTGGTCTCGAATTGCGAATAGGTGCCGCCGTAGCGCTTCACCTTCTTCTGGTCGATGTGCACGATCACGTTAACCACGCCATCGAGAAAGTCACGGTCGTGCGAGATGATGATGAGCGTGCCGGTGTAGCGCTTCAACCAATCCTCAAGCCAAAGGATTGCATCGAGATCCAGGTGGTTGGTCGGCTCGTCCAGGAGCAGCAGGTCGGAGGGGCACATCAGCGCCTGTGCCAGGTTGAGCCGCATGCGCCAGCCGCCGGAAAAATGTGCCACCGCGTCGCCCATTTGCGCCGCGGTGAAGCCCAGGCCGGTGAGCAATTGCTCGGCGCGCGAGCGCACCGTGTAGGCGTCGGCATCAGCCAGTTGACCATGCAGTTCGGCGATGCGGTTGCCGTGGGCGTGGTCGTCGTGCGCCGCGTCCTCGGCCTCCAGTGCCGCCAGCTCGGCTTCGATGGCGCGCAGGGTGGCGTCGCCGTCGATCACGTATTCCAGCGCCGGGCGGTCGAGCGCCGGGGTTTCCTGTGCCACATGCGCCATGCGCCACTTGGGCGGCACCTCGACGCTGCCGCCATCGGCATGCAGCGTGCCCTGCAGCAGGGCAAACAAGGTGGTCTTGCCGGAACCGTTGGCGCCGATCAGGCCGACATGCTCGCCCGGATTGAGCGTGACGTCGACGTTTTCGAACAGCGGTTTCACGCCTCGCGAGAGGCTCATGGACTGCAGGCGGATCATGGTGGTGCGCTTCCTGGTGTGCGGGACAGAGGCGTCTGGGAGCGCGGTACTTCCCTGCTAGACTGGTATTTTACCGCCTCGGGGAGGAGAGAAAAAGCATGGCCAACGTGACGGTGGTGATGAATCCCAAGGGCGGGGTCGGCAAATCGACCCTGGCCACCAATCTGGCGGGCTATTACGCCACCCGCGGCAAGGCGGTGATGCTGGGCGATGTGGATAAACAGCAATCGGCGCGCGAGTGGTTGAAGCTGCGCCCGCCGCAATGCGCGCCGATCATGAGCTGGGAGATCGAGCGCGGGCGTGCCGCCAAGCCGCCCAAGGACGCTTCGCACATCGTGCTCGACACCCCGGCCGGCATTTCCGAGAAGCTCCTGGAACAGGTGATCGCCCCGGCGCGTCGCGTGATCGTACCGCTGCAGGCTTCGATGCTCGATATTCTGGCGACCAAGCATTTTCTGGCGCAGTTGGCCGAAGATCGCGCGGTGCGCAAAAGCGACGCCCTGATCGGCGTGATCGGCATGCGCGTCGACACCCGCACCCGCGCCTTCGACGAACTGCAGCGCTACCTCGATGGACTGGGCTTGCCGGTGCTGGGCTATATCCGCAACACCCAGAACTATGTGCAACTGGCGGCGCGCGGCCTGACCCTGTTTGACATCGCGCCTGGGCGCGTGCAGCAGGATCTGGATCAATGGGCGCCGATTCTGAAGTGGCTCGATAGCTGAAAACCTGTGGCGCACCGTGCCTGGCGGCACGGTGCTTGGGCGGATTGCAGGTACGCGAGAGGCGTGACAAGAATCGTTTGCCATGACTCGGGTGCGATGCGGCTACCGATCGCCCGCCAGCGACCCGCTGCTGGTGGCGGCGCCTCTCAATAATGCGGCGATTTTTGTGCGCGACAGCCTCGGAGCGTTTTGCAGTCCCTGAAATTCGGATTCTCGAACGAAGCACCCTTTCGATTCAACAT
>CAYYFR010000024.1:5534-39200 GCA_964470865.1 uncultured Burkholderiales bacterium
TTTTGCAGTCCCTGAAATTCGGATTCTCGAACGAAGCACCCTTTCGATTCAACATTTTGGAAGTGCGACTTTCTCGACCTACGGACTGGTTCAGCGTTTCCCTTAAGAAAACGCTGAACAAGTCCCTGGAATTCGGATTCTCGAACGAAGCACCCTTTCGATTCAACATTTTGGAAGTGCGACTTTCTCGACCTACGGACTGGTTCAGCGTTTCCCTTAAGAAAACGCTGAACAAGTCCCTGGAATTCGGATTCTCGAACGAAGCACCCTTTCGATTCAACATTTTGGAAGTGCGACTTTCTCGACCTACGGACTGGTTCAGCGTTTCCCTTAAGAAAACGCTGAACAAGTCCCTGAAATTCGGATTCTCGAACGAAGCACCCTTTCGATTCAACATCTTGCAAGAGCGACTTTCTCGACCTACGGACTGGTTCAGCGTTTCCCTAACTGTCGGCCGAAAACACCATGCTGGCGAAGAGCCCGATCGCAGCACCGGTCGAAACCGTCAGCCCGATGGTCGCCAGCACCGGCGTGGCGGAGAACGCCAGGGTGAAGAAGGCGATGAAGGTGGAGGCGGCGGCCAACAGCACCGAGACGCAGGTCCGCTGGCGCGCCTGCGTCTCGGAAGGCAGGGTCGAGAAGAACAGAGTGTAGTTCGACGCCACGCCCACCACCAGCAGCAGCGCCACCAGGTTGAATACCGTGAGCTGATGTTTCGCCAGCAACAGTACCGCGCTGGTGATGACAATGGTCGAGGCGATGGTGGCGATCATCGACAGCACCGCGCGCGCGCGCCGCAACTGCAGGAACAGCACCAGGAAGATCGCCGCCGTGCCGGCGAGCGACGCGGTCATCGCGCGCTGCCGGTATTGCGCGACCAGCACTTCGACATCTCCTTTCAGATCGATCATGCCGACGCCGGCCAGTTGCGCGCGTTCAAGCTGCTGCCTGACCGCCGCTACCGATGTTGCTCCCCGCAGCAGGATCAGCACGGTCACACCGTCGGCGGAGCGCGCGATCTGCGCGTTGAGCCAGGCACCGAGGACGGTGCCTGCGTAGTAGTCGGGATTCAATGGCGGCAGGGCGCGGCTGGCTGCAACTGCCTCGATGAATGGCTCGAACGCCTGGGCCTTGAGATTGGTGGCGGCCACGGCCACGCCAATCCGATCGCGCAGTATGTCGGCCGCTGGCAGCGCGGCCTGACGGCTTCGCTGCAGTGCGTGGCTGGGCAGGAGATCGGACGGGCTGTCGTAGCCGGCGAGGGTTCTTGCCTGCACCAGTGTATCGAGCACGCGGGTCGCGGCTTCGCTGCGCTGCAGGGCTTGTTCCAGGCTGGCGCCGCGTACGCTGATCATGGTGCGCAGATCGGGCACGCCGACCTCCGCCCGGTAGCGCAGGTCGCGAGCATCCTCGACCGGCGAGCTCGCCGAAAGGGAATCGAGGCTGTCCTGCCACATGCCGGCATGGCGCTCGGCCAGCAGCACGCAGGCGCCAAGTGATACCAGCAACAGCGGCCAGCGCAACGCGCGCAGGCGCTTGCTGAGGGCGGGCAGCCAGGCAAAACGGTCGCCGCCTGCCAGCGCAACGCGCGGCAACAGCGGCGGCAGCAGCCAGCGGGTGCACAGTGCCGCCACCAGCAGGCCGACGATCGAAAAAAGGCCCAGTTGCTGCAAACCGGCGAAGCCGGAGAAAAACATGGCGGCGAAGCCGATCAGCGATGTCAGCACCGCCAGGTAGACCTGGCGCCAGAAGAGCGCGTTGCGCGCGCCGCGTTCGTCGGCCTGCACGCAGGTATAGATCGCATAGTCGACCGCTTCGCCGATCAATGTCATGCCGAAAGCCAGGGTGATGCCGTGAATGGTGTTGTTGCTTGAGCACACCGCCGCGAATCCCGCAAGGGCGCCGCTTGCCACCGGCAATAGCGCCAGCGCGAGGAAGCGCGGGCTGCGCAGGGCCCACAGCAGCAGGACGGCCAGCATAACAATAGCCAGTAGCGCCAGTTGCTCGGCGTCCTGGCCGATGGCGTCGTGCGACTTCACGTTGAAATAGCCGGAGCCGGCGAATTCGATCGTGGGTTTCAACTCGCCCGCCGGCCATTGCCTGAGAACCTCTTCGGCACTGCCGCGCGCCGCCTCGATGGTGGCGCGCATTGCGGCGATGTCGTTGCCACGGGCGCGCGTTTCCATCAGCAAGAGGGCGGCGCTGCCGCCGGCACCAAGCCAGACACCGGCGTCGGACGCGGGGGCAACCTGGCGCGAGGCACGCAGAAGCAGCTGCAGCGAGGTGAGCGTAGGGTCGGCGGCGGCGAGCGGGCGGATCATGGCGCCGCGCGCCGAGACCAGAGATTGCTCGAGCTGCACGAAAGCCTGGTTCAATCCGGCCTGCGTGAAGAGCGCCTCGCTGATGCCGGGCCCCAGCAAGTAGCGGGCTGCAAACAAGCGGTCGCGCTCGGAACTGAGGGCTTCGAGGTCACCGTTGCTGACCCAGGCGAATCTTGGGTCGGCCGCCAGTTTGTCGCGCAAGGCGCGACTGGCTGCAACCAGTGCCGCGCTTTGCGCAGGGCTCGGCGCGGCCTTGGTTGAAGCGCGCTCCAGGTCGAGCCCGATCACCACGATGCGAGTCGACAGGCCATCGCGCAATTGGTCGATCATCAGGCGCTGCGCCGCATCGGCCGGACCTGGCAGAAACGATGAAACGTCGGTCACCACCGTGCTGCGATTGACCTGCACGACCGAGGCCGCCACCACCGCCAGCCACACCAACCAGGCCCAGGCCTTCATCGCGGGATGATCGTCATCTCTATGGTGTCGCCGCCGGTTTCACTGGTTTCGATCAAGCGCAGGCGTGCGCCGCTGCCGCTGACCATGATGTGCCTGATGCCGCGCTTGAGCGCCGGCTCCCTTGGCAGCAAATGGACTTTCCAGTTCTCGAAGGTTCCGGTCATGCGGGTGTCGAACACCTGGCGCAACAGTTTCTCGTTGCCCGAAAGCAGGGCGCGCAATCCCAGGCCATAGCCGGTGAGCGCTCCTTGTGCCTCCAGCTTGATGACCGTTACCGGTTTGCCGTCACCGGCATCGATGGTCACCGTTTCGGGACTGATGGTGACGCGCTCGCGCAGCGGGCTTGTGGTCTGTTTTTCGATCAGGCCTGCGGGGTTGAAGCTGAGCGTGCCGCGCGATTCCAGCGGGGTGGCTGCGAGCGCCGATACCCGGCGCTCGATGAAGGGCGCAGCGGTCAGGGGCTGGGCGGCCACTGCGGCCAGCACGCGGCGCAGGCGCTCGTCGCCGGCCTCCTCGCTTGCGCTGCGTGCCTGTGCCAAAACCGGCATTGCGCCGCACAGGCCCAGCGCGAACGCGCTGGCGACGACGGCCATGGAAAACATCTTCATCGATGGAATGCGGCACCACTGTGCGTAAGTGGCGCGATTCTAGTCTGAACTTCCGCTGTGCGGCGAGCGAGTTTTTCTTTTCAGCCCAAGCACTTGAGGTCGAATCGGGTTTCCAGTTTGCGTCTGCAACACTCGCGACGCTTCGCGCGGGAGGGAGGCGTGCCTCGGCGGGTTTCGTCGCCGATCAGCTTCTCGATTGCCGCGATGCGCGCCGGATTCTCATTGCAGAATTTCTGCGACACGAAATTCTGCACCGAGTGGCGCCCGAATGCCGCGCGGCTAAACGCTCTTTATCA
The DNA here is from genome assembly GCA_964470865.1 of uncultured Burkholderiales bacterium. Taxonomy (GTDB): domain Bacteria; phylum Pseudomonadota; class Gammaproteobacteria; order Burkholderiales; family JAEUOS01; genus JAEUOS01. Next base: position 9,219 of record CAYYFR010000024.1, read on the forward strand.
GGTCGGCCAATTCAGCCAACACCGCATCGGCTTGCGGCAATCCGCCGGCAGGATAAAGATGAAAGGCCCTGACGATGCCTTGCGGATCGACGATGGTCACCGAGCGCAGCGTGTAGCCGGCCTCGGCGTTGAAGGTCCCGAGGCCTTGCGACGCCTTGCCGTGCGGGTAAAAATCCGACAGCAGCGGGTAACCGACGCCGCCCACACTCTGTGCCCAGACCTTGAGCGCAGGTACCGGGTCGCATGAAAGCCCCAGCAAGCGGGCGCCTTTTTCTTCAAATTGCTTCAACGCACGGTTGAAGTTGGAGGTTTGATTGCTTCACCCGCCGGTGAAGGCAAACGGGTAGGCCGAGATCACCACCCAGTTCGAGCCTCGAAACTGGCTGAGCGAAACTTCGCTGCCGTCGTGCGACTTGAGTTTGAAATCCGCTGCTGTCGTGCCGACTTCTGCCATGGTGTTCTCCTCGGTTTGAAGGGGTAGTCGCGGACTTGCGAACTTGAGCATACCAACATCGCGGCATCGACGCACGCGTGGGGTTGTATCGTCAAACGCCTTTTCAGGCCGGCTGCGCAAGCGTCGGCGCGCAATCGGTCAGCGTGACGCGCCGCATGTCGCGCTTGAAGCGCTTGTCGTCGTAGGCGAGTCCGCGGTGCATGGTGCAACGGTTGTCCCATATCACCAGGTCGTGTACGCGCCATTCATGGCGATAGACGAATTCGCGCCGGGTGGCGTGTTCGGTGAGGTTGCGGATCAGCATCATCGCTTCGGGGCGCGGCATGCCATGAATGGTGCCGATGTGCGCGGCCAGGAACAGCGACTGGCGGCCCGATCCCGGATGCCTGCGCACCAGGCGCTGCGGCACCGGTGCGAAGCCGGCGCGCTCGGACTCGGTGAAGGCGTCGAAGCCCAACAGCGCGCGCGAGTAGATCAGGGAATGGTCGCTCACCATCGGCGCGATCATTTCGCGGACGGCGGCCGGCAGGGCATCCCAGGCGGCGCGCATGTCGGCGAACTCGGTGTCGCCGCCGGCAGGCGGAATCACCCGCGCGTGCAGCATCGAATACTTGGCAGGCGTTGCCTTGAAGCTGGAATCGGAGTGCCACAACTGGTTGCCCAGATTGAACATGCGGCGGCGGTCGTCGGCCGGCAGCAGAGTGTCATCGACTTCCAGGTTGGAAATGTCCACCAGTTCGCGGTGCTTCAAGCGCTGCTTTTCCATTCCCACCTGGGCCGCCATGTCCTCCAGCGTCCCGAGCGCGCGGCCGACGGCCAGTTGCTGCTCGTCGTTCAGGTGCTGATCGCGCAACACCAGTACCGCGTACTTGTCCATGGCGGCGTCAATCGTCTTGCACAAGGCGGCGTCGGGCCTATAGCGCAGATCGACGCCTTGGATTTCGGCTACGAACAAGGGATGCAGGGCTTGGGTTTCTACAGACACGGCAACCTCCTTTGCGATCGACGGCGCGATGCCGGACATTACACCGAATCAAACGCAGTGCGGCTGCGGTGTGCATGTGGTCGAGCCAGGGCGACGCCAGGCAATCTGCCTGCCTTCGCGCTGCAGATCATTACCCGGGCGCGTCCTGCACGCGGTCGACGCGCCGTTGCGCGGCCCTTGAGGGCTTGGCGCACGTATCGACGATGCCATGGGTCTTCGAGACGCCTTTCAGGCCGCCTGCATGATGTGTATCACGCGGCTGGCGATGAACTCGCGCGTCTTGGCGCCATAGGCCGCCATGTGCGGCGCGGCGGCGTGCGCCTTCAGGGCGTCCATGCCGGCCCACTTCTCGATCACCACGAAGGTATCAGCTCCAAAGGCGGTCTGGATCGGCAGGGCATCCTGCGCGTCGACCACGGCGTTGTATTCGATGCAACCGTCCTCGGCCTTGACCGCCGGCGTGTTGGCGCGAAAATGCTGCAGAATGCTTTCGCGCATGCCGGGTTTGGCGCTGATCACGGCGATGACATGAACCATTTTTAAACCCTCCAGTTGGATGTGGATGAAACTTTTGTCGACCGCATTGTGTCCGAAAATCGTGCTCCGTGACGGCATCAGGATGCCACGCTTTCGCGGCCAGGCCGAGCGCTCACGCGCGTCGATTCGCGCTTGGTCGATCTGACCGATGATCCATCCGGCCGATGTCGACGGCTTCATGCGCTGGAGCGCGCCGGACGTCTCGGCTGCGGAACTGGCGCGGGACTTGTTCAGCGTTTCCTCAACCCGGGGCCGGGGTGACCAGTTTGAGAGCTGGAAAGTATGTGCGAACCCGCTTCGCGTCCCGTGTCAGCAGCGGCCAGCCGGCCTCTGCCGCATGCGCACCAATGAAAAAATCGGGCAGCGTTGCGGTCCGAGCGCCGCCGGCATTTCGATAAGCCTGATGCGCGCGCGCAGCCGCGAAGGCGGCTGCGGCAGGAATTGCTTCGAGCACGATGTCGGTGCTGCGCAGGAAGGCATTCACCTTCGCCGCGCTGGCAAACGAGCGCGAGATTTCCGCATAGACGAGTACATTGATCGCCAGGTCATCCGTGTTTGACGCACGCACCAGCGCGTCCTCGCTCCAGGCGCGCCAGCGTGGATGGTCTTCAATCAGGTCGATCAGGACACTGCTGTCAACCAGAATCATCGCAATGCGTCTTTGCCGCGGGTTGCGCGCAGGATCTGCTCGGTCGTTGCGCCTGCGATGCCCTTGCCAGCCCAGCGCGCAAAGCGCTTGGCAGCCGGCTTGCGTGCGCCCACGGCGGCCACAATTACCACCCGGCCACCGGGCAGGGCGTGGTAATCCACCGCATCACCCGGTTGCACACCGAGATGCTGGCGTATGGCCTTGGGCAGGGTGACCTGGCTCTTGACGGTAAGGGCATAGCTCATGGCGCGATCCGGGTAAAAAGTAATACCAGATTGTCGCATTACTTTCTGGCAATCATGGCGCCCGCAAGGCGCTGCCTCAAGGCTTTTCGCTCAGACCTGCCGTGCGCATCGACGCCCCGTTGCGCACGCACGCAATCGCCGCAGCGAAATCAACGCCATTGCCGCGGGCCATGGCCGATGTCCGGACCGCAGGCCTCAATCAGGTCGCGGCGCCTGCAATCCTGGGCTGCTCAAGCACCTCGACAGTGCCACGTACATTGTCGGTTACCGCGAACACGGTGTAGTACTCGATCTGCGGCTGCATGCCGTAACGCAGGACGATGCCGGCTTGCCACGGGCCGCTGTAGAACGCACGCGCGTCTTCGAGTGACCGCCATTGGTAGACCCCACCTGCCCAGCCGCTGTCGCTCCAGATGAAGTGTTTGCTGATGAGGCCTTTCGCCTCGCGAAACCCGGGCGCGATTTTCGAGAAATGTGCCAGGCAGGCGTTGTAGTCGATGTGTGCGGGGAGCTGGTACCGAACGGTGGCGGTGATCATGGGGATCCTCGATGAAGGTTTGAAGCCTCACGTCTGACACGGCATAGCGCCGCGCGGCCGCACGCGGGATGGCACATGCGCGCGGCCCGGGTGCGTCTCAGCGCTCGACACAGTCAAACCGGAAATGATCGCCGCGACTGACGACCCGACCCGCCACCGGGGTTGGAAAATGCCCGCTGAGGAGCAGCGTCGCCGTATCCGAAAGTTCGTGCACCAGCCTGGTGCGGGTGGCGGCCGACTGTACCGGGTCAACACAAAACCGCGATGACCAGGCCGGATTGATCAGTTGTGCCGGCGTGTGCAGGATGTCGCCACTGAACACCGCCTGCTTGCCTTCGCTCACCGCATGCAGCGTGCAGTTGCCCGGCGTGTGGCCTGGGGCCGCCTGCAGGTAAACACCGCTTTCGAACTCGAAGTCGTCGCCGACCATCAGGGCGCGGCCGGCATCGACCACCGGCAGCACGCTGTCGGCGAAGGAGCCGTGATTCAGAACCGGCAGGCCCTGTTCGATGGACTGGCGATGCATGCGCTCCCAATGCTCGTACTCCGTTCTGGCGAACACGTAGCGCGCATTGCTGAAGGTTGGCACCCAGCGCCCTTCCTGCAGGCGGGTGTTCCAGCCGACATGATCGGCGTGAAGGTGGGTGCAGCAGACGAAGTCGATGTCTTCCGGGCGCACGCCGACCGCTGCCATGGCTTCGAGGTAAGCGAAGCGCTGGCGATGCCAGGTGGGTCTTTCCGGGCGATCCTTGTCGTTGCCGACGCAGGCATCGATCAGGATGGTGTGGTGCGGCGTTTTCAGGATGTAGCTGTGAAAGCTCATGATGGCGCGGTTGTCGGGCGCCACAAACAGCGGCTTGAGCCAGTCGGCGTGGGCGTCGATGTCGCCTGTTGTGATGCCGGGCAGCATCATTTCCAGCGCGGCAAACGGGCCTTCGCTTTCGACCACGCGGTCGATGCGGAACTTTCCGAGTAACTGGGTTTTCATCGGCGGCTTGCCTGTCTGGTGAGTTCGTAGACGCGGTGTCTGCGGTCACGAAACGGGCGCGACTGCCCGTTTCGTCATGCCCGGCCCGGTAAAAAGCCGGCTTAAGCGCAGCGGTCTGGCGCATGCGAATCGAGCAGGGTACGCTGGCCATTCTTGATGCGAATGATGAAGGCCGGCAGTTCCGAATCGCGATCACGGCTGAAGCAGATCTTGCCGATCACGCCATCGATGTTGGTCGATTGCAGGGTATCGCGGATGGCGGTGCGCTCGGCCTTGAGTTTGGAGGCGTCGCCGCTGATGCCGGCACGCCGCATCGCATCGGCGTACACATACACGATGTCATAGGCTGAAGCATCGACGTGATGGGCGCCGGACTTGTTGACGCCGCGCTTTTTCGCCTCGTCGAGAAACTTCCGCTCGAACTGGCGTGTGCGCTCGTTGGTATCCCACCAGTACCAGCTGACGTAGGTGGCATCTTCGCCATCGGGCCCGAGGATTTTCGCGATGTCAGGGTCGGCGAAGATCTGGCTGCCGATCAGCATGCTGGTGTGGCCCTGGCGGCGCAATTCCTTCATCACCTTGGCGGTGCCTTCGGGCAGGCCGGCAAATGCCAGCACGCCCGGCGAATTGCCCTTGAGCTTGGTCACATGCGGCGACAAGTCGGTGGCGTTGGTGGGGAAGCCTTCGGCCGGAATCACCATCTTCCAGCCATTGGCCTCCAGCAGGTTGGGCATCCAGCCGGCCAATGCCTTGCCGACGAATTCGTCGCTCGGGAACATCACCGCGGCGGTGCGATTGGTGACGCCGCCCTTGGTGGCCAGGGTTTTCAACAGGCGCCCGAACTGTTTGCCTTCGTCTTCGGTGACGCGAAAGGCCCATTTGCGATCCTTGGTCAGGCCAGGTGCCGAGGCTGCGTTGGGAATCTGCACGATTTCCAGGCGCTCGCCGGCGGCGAAGCCGACCTGCGCCTCCTGGCTGGAGAAGGGCCCGATGATGCCCAACGCCTTGGCATCCTCGGCGAATTTTTGCGCGGCGACCTGGGCGTTCTTGGCATCACTGCCGGTGTCGAATTTCTCCACCCGCAGTTTGCGGCCGTTGACCCCGCCGGCGGCATTGATTTCCGCCACCGCAATATCCACCGCGATTTCGGTGCCGACACCGACGCCGGAATAGCGGCCGGTCTTGGCATGGGTCAGCCCCAGCACCAGGTCCTGCGAGAGGGCGGGCATGGCCACGCAAGCGGCCAGGCTGACCAGCAAATAACGCAATTTCATTTGCAACTCCTTGTTTCATTCGCCCAGATAGGCGGCGACCATGCGAGGATTGGTCGCCATCTCGCGGGCATCACCTTCGAGCACCAATCGCCCAAGTTCAAGCACATAGGCCCTGTGGGCGGTGGCCAGGGCCATGTGGGTATTCTGTTCTACCAGCAAAATCGACAGTCCGCCACGATTCAAGTCGGCGATTAGGGAAAACAGTGCCTTCACCAGGAGCGGACTCAAGCCCAGCGAAGGTTCGTCAAGCATCATCAGTGCCGGGCGGCACAGGAGGGCGCGCCCGATGGCCAGCATCTGCTGCTCGCCGCCTGACAGTACGGAGGCCAGCATGTCGCGGCGCTGCGCCAGGTTGGGAAAGCGTTCGTAGATCGCCTCGATCTCGGCGCGCGTGTCGTCGCGGCGCGTATGGGCGCCCATCAGCAGGTTGTCGTGCACAGTCAGGCTGACAAAGATCTGTCTTCCTTCGGGCACCAGCACCATGCCCTGGGCGACGCGTGCCGCGGCACTTTGGCGCAGCACCGACTTTCCCTTGAATGACACTTCGCCGCGCAGCGGGCGCACCACACCCTGCAGCGCCTTGAGCAGCGAGCTTTTGCCGGCGCCGTTGGCGCCCAGCACGGTGATGATTTCGCCGCTGTCTATGCGCAGCGATACCTGGCGCACCGCATGGGTGCGGCCGTACACCACGTCGATATCCCTGGCTTCAAGCAGCATGCGCAACACCTGCGGGGATCTCGGCGGCCGGACCGAGGTAGGCCTCGAGCACCCCGGGATCGCGGTGCACCTCTTCGGGCGTGCCTTCGAAAATCTTCCTGCCGAAATTGAGCACCACCACGTGGTCGCACAGGGTGCGCACAAACGGCATGTCGTGTTCGACCACCAGCAGGGTGATACCACTTTCCGAGAGGCGCTCAAGCATGCGCCGCAGTTCGGCGGTCTCGCTGCTGTTGAGCCCGGCGGCGGGCTCGTCAAGCAGCAGGATGGACGGGCGGGCCATGATGGCGCGCGCCACCTCGATGCGCTTTTGGATGCCGTAGGGCAGGTCGGCCACCACTTGGCCCGGGTAGGTGTCAAGGTCGGCTTGAGCCAGCACGGCGCGCGCATTGGCGGTGGCGCGCGCGCCGCGCGCCAATGCCCACGGGGAGGCGCGATGATGCTCACCCAGCATCAGGTTTTCCAGAGTCGACAAGTGCGGCATCAGACGGATGTTCTGGAACGAGCGTGCGATGCCATGGCCGATGCGCCTGGACACCGCCATGTCGGTGATGTCGGTGCCGAGAGCGACGATGCGGCCGGCATCGAGTGGGTAGACGCCCGAGATCAGGTTGAACAGCGTGGATTTGCCGGCGCCGTTGGGGCCGATCAGCGCGGTGCGACTGCCGCGTTTGACCGCAAAGGACACATCGTCGATCACCTTGAGCCCGCCGAACGACTTTGACACGCCCGCCAGTTCGAGCACGCTGCTCAACGGATTACCCTGCTGTCACTGCGCGACATCCAACCCAGGGAAGGATCAGCGCTTCGCGCAGGCGGCCGGGCAGCAGCGCTCATGCTGCAGATCCCGCGTCGGCTGCGACCGGCTTGCGCGAGCCGGCCAGGCGCTCGATCATGGTGCGTGTGATCACGCCCTGCGGGCGCCACATCATCAAGAGCACCACCGCGATGCCGAAGGTCATGTAACGGCTGCTTTCGAGGAATTTGAGCGCCGGATCGAGTTCGGAGAGCTTGCGCAGGCCCTCGGGCGCCAGGGTGAAAAACACCGCGCCGAACAGCGGCCCCCACACCGTTTGCGTGCCGCCCATCAGCACATACAGCAGCACGTAGATGCTGAACAGAACGCCTGTGGATTGCACGTCGATGAAGTTGAACTGGTGCACCAGCAGGGCGCCGCCGATGCCGCCAATGGCACCACCGATGGTCATGGCGGCAACCTGGGTGCTGCGCAGGTTGACACCGAACAAATGCGCCACGTTCTCGTCGTCATGGATCGCGCGCACCGACAGCCCGAAGCGGGTCGACATCAGCCAGGCGACAAAGCCGATCACGCACAACGCCACCGGGACCACCAGCGGCAGGCCGGCATAGGCCATCACTGAGAGGCCGGCGGCACCGCCCAGTGCAGGAATGTTGAGCAGCACGCCGGCCACCACCTCGGCGAACGCGAAAGTGGCCAGCACCATGTAGATGCCGCGTGTGCGCAGGATCGGGAACGAGATGAGAAATGCGACCGTGCCGGCCAAAAAGCTGCCCAGCACTAACGCCAGCCACAGCGGTACGCCGAACAGGGTGGTCATGGCACCGGCACCGTAGGCGCCGACCAGAACGAAGCCGGCCGCGCCCAGATTGAGGAGACCCGCCGCGGCCGGCACGAACACCGAGTAGGCGACGATGATGTTGATCGCCAGCACCGCCAGCAAGCCCGCCAGATAGCCCGACATCAGAACTTGCCCTTGCCGATCCTGGTGTGGCCGAACAGGCCCGACGGTCGCAGTATGAGGATCACCAATAGCAGACCCCAGACCGGGATCTTCTCGATCTCGGCGCCAAAGGTGCTGATCGCCAGCACCTTGACCAGGCCCACCAGCAAGCCACCGGCAATCGCGCCCCAGATATTGCCCAAGCCGCCCAGCACCATGGCGGCAATCGCGTCGGTGGCGATGGCGTCGCCCATGAATGGCGTGACCGTGCCGTAACTGGCGGCATACAGGATGCCGGCCAGGCCCGACAGCGAGCCGGCGATCACGAAAACCACCGGCACGATGCGCTGCACCTCGACTCCCATCAGGGTGGCAGCATCCGGGTTCTCGGCGATGGCGCGCAACGAGCGCCCGATGCGGGTGCGCGTCAACAACCAGTGCAGCAATGCGACCAGGGCGACGGCCAGAAACAGGCTGGTCAGGTGCGGAATGCCGAAGATCAGGCCGCCTATGCGCAGGTTGGTATCCTTGAAGGGCAGCTCGAAACGTTGCGGGTCGGCGCCCCACAGGCTCATCGCCAGGTGCTCGAACACGATCAGGAAGCCGAGCGAACTCACCAGTGGCAGCGCATGCTCGGTGGCGTCGCCGAAGCGCGCCTTCATGTAGCGATAGGTGAAGCGTTCGATCAGTAGCGACGCCAGCACCGCCAGTGTGATGCCGGCGCATGCCGCCCATGCCCAGTGCCAACCCCAGGCGAACATATGCGAGCCGCCCGATGACAAGGCCCAGGTCGCCATGCCGGCGATCATGAACAGCGCCGGAATGGTGAAATTGAGGAAGTTCAGCATGCCGATGGTGAGCGTGAACGCAACCGCCACAAAGGCCAGTATGCCGCCCAGCATCAGGCCATTGATGATTTGCTGTAGAAGTTGCATCGCGGTTTGTGAGAGACGCTGTGGCGAACCCTGGTTGGCTTGAGCACTGTCGCGTGCCGAAAATGGTCTTGCCGGATGGCGCACGCGGCGGGTTCAGGTGCCGCCGCTTGATGGCAAAAGCCGATGCATCGAGCGCAGGCATAGTACGCGAAATGCATTTGGATCTGGATCAACCCGACGATTCAATCACGTCATGCAAGTTGCGCGCCATCCAAGGCCGCAGGCGTCGCAAAAATGGGCTCGCGCGACCTATGCCCGATGCCGTCTCCCGGCAGGACAACTATGCGCATGTGGGACCTTTCGCAAGTTAGTTGCGATGCCGAACAGGTTACCGCAGCCGGCCTCTAGAAACCTTCAACCAAGCGTTGCATTCAACGAGGGCCGGGAAAAGTGGCAGATGGGGAGGATACGGGCTGCTACGGATTGAAATACGCCGGCCGCCCGGCGGTCCACAGTTCGCCCCACAGGCGCCCGCCGCCATCGATGGTCATCACCTCGCCGGTGATGTACTTGCCGGAAGGCGCCGCCAGGTAACAGCAGGCCTCGGCAATATCCATCGGCGTGCCCCAATGCTTCATCGGGTTGGCCTTGGGAAATTCCTTGAATGCCTCGGGCGGATAAACGGCCAGGCCTTCGGTGCCGATCAGTCCGGGCGCCACGCAATTGACGCGAATGCCCAGCGGCGCCCATTCCACCGCCACCGTGCGGGTCAGGCCGATGATGCCGGCACGTGCCGCCACCGTGTGTGCCACGCCGGGCATGCCGCGATCGGTGACCACCACGATGTTGGTGATGACGCCGGGGCGCTGCTGGTCGCGCCACAGTTGCGCGGCATGCTGCATCATGTACCAGGTGCCGTTGAGATTGTTTTTGATGACGCGGTCGAAGCCCTTGATCGAGAATTCGATCGCCGCTTGCGGGAACTGCCCGCCGGCGTTGTTGACCAGGATATCCAGCGGCCCGAGTTCGGCTTCGATGCGCCCGAACATTGCGGCGATTTGTTCAGGCTCGCCGATGTTGGCTTCCAGCGCCAGCATGCGCGCGCCGCGGCCGTTGGCGAAATCGGCGACGCGCTGGATTTTTTCCAGAGTGCGGCCGCAGATCGCAACGCGGGCCCCCAATCTGGCGAACAACAGCGCGATGGCGCGCCCCAGCCCGCTGCCGCCGCCCGAGACCAGCACCACGCGAGCGGCGAACAGGTCGGAGCGATACACCGTTTCGGCGTTCCACAGGTCGTCGGCGCTGATGACCGGCGCGACCGGCGCTGCGCTCATGCCAGCAACTCGCCGCTGATGATGAGCTTCCTCACCTCGGTGGTGCCGGCGCCGATCTCCAGCAGCTTGATCGAGCGGTACAGGCGGTTGATCTCGGACTCCCAGATGTAGCCGCTGCCGCCGTGGATCTGCAGCGCCTCATTCAACACCTTGTTCAGGGTCTCGGCGGTGAACATGATCGAGGCTGCGGTAATCTTGTGTATCTCGCCACGGCCGCCTTCGCCGCTTTCCACCAGGTTGGCCGCGCGCAGTCCCTGGTAGGTGAAAAGCCGCATGGCCTCGACCCATACATACATGTCGGCGATTTTCGACTGGATCATCTGGAAGCTGGCGATCGGTTGGCGGAACTGCTTGCGCGTGCGCGCGTAGTCGATCGACAGTTGCAGCGCGCGCTCGGCGATGCCCAGGCACAGGGGCGAGATCATGGCGCGCTCGAGATCGAGCCCGCTCATCACCACCTTGACGCCGCGATTCTCCTCGCCCACCAGGTTGGCGGCCGGTACGCGACAATCGTCGAACACCAGTTCGGCAGTCTGACTGCCGCGAAAACCCATTTTGGTGAGCTTCTGCGCAACCTTGAATCCCGCGAAATCCTTCTCGACGATGAAGGCGGAAATCCCCTGTGCGCCGCGCTCCGGTTCAGTCTTGGCGTAGACCAGCAGCACGTCGGCCACCGGGCCGTTGGTGATGTAGATCTTGCTGCCGTTGAGCACATAGAAATCGCCGTCACGACGCGCCGTGGTGCTCATCGAACCCAGGGCATCGGAGCCGGCACCCGGTTCGGTCAGGCCCAGGGCGCCGATCGCGGTGCCATTGTTCAGGCTCGGCAGATAGCGGGCGCGTTGCGCCGGACTTGCGTTGCGCAAAATGTTGTTGGCACACAGGTTTTCATGCGCTACCCACGACAGGGCCAGCGCATGGTTCCAGCGTGCAAACGCCTGCGCCACCAGGCCGCTGGCAAACAAATCCATCCCGGCACCGCCATATTCGGCCGGTGCGGTCACGCCGAAGTAACCGGTCTTGCCGATCAGCGGAAACGCCTGATCCGGCCACCACTCCTCGTTGTCCATGCGTTGCGCCAGCGGATACAACTCGCGTTGTGCGAATGCATCGGCCTGGTCAAGGATTTCTTCTTCCTCGCCGCTCAATCCGCTAAAGGCTTGTGTCACGCTTTGCCGCATGGTTCTGGGGCCTGTCTGGTTTGTCATGGTGTCCGTTTTCCACGGCATGGGCTGGGTGTATGCAGGCACGCCTGGCAGATTGATTGCCCGATAGTGAGCATTACTCATCAATAGTATGAAGTTGGCAGGATAAAAGCAATAAACTAAAGATGCATCACGGCGATATTGCTTTGCACAATGAAAAATCGGCGACATTGCGCTTCGAGTGAGTCATACTCATTAACGTTACAGCGCAGGTGCGGCAAGCAGATCGGCGTCCAGGTTGAACGGCATTGACGAGAACAGCGAAGATGAGGATGGCGGCGATAACGACTGCGGCTGCGCCAGCGGCAAGTCTGATGCTTGCGGCCGAGGGACCGCGCAAGATTGTGGTGCGGCAGGCGCGCGCGCAACGCGTCGGCGCCATTCTTGCCGCAGCCCAGGTCTGCTTTTCGGAGCGCGGCTACGAAAGTACCACCATGGCGGAGATTGCTGCGCGCGCAGGGGTGGTCGAAGGCAGTGTCTACAAGTATTTCGCCAGCAAGCGCGACCTTCTGCTCAAGGTGATCGAAACCTGGTATGAGGGGTTGGTCGAGCAATTTTCCCAGGGCCTGGCCGGTATCAAGGGCACGCGCAACCGGTTGCGTTTTCTGGTGTGGCAGCATCTGGTGAACATTCGGCGCGATGCGCAACTGAGCCGCCTTATGTTCCAGGAAGTGCGCCTGCGGGCCGATTACTACCAATCGCCCCTGCATCGCATGAACGCGCGCTATACCGGGTTTTTGCTGGGCGTGGTGCGCGAAGGCATCGCACAAGGCGACTTTCGTGAAGATCTGGCGCCCAGCCTGGTGCGTGACATGGTGTTTGGCGCCATCGAACATCAGGCGTGGAATTTTCTGTGTGGCCGCGGCACACTCGACGCGGATCGCATTGCCGACCAGGTCACGGATGTCTTGTGTGATGGCCTGGGTTTGCGGCGCGAAGCGGATAGTGACCCCTTCACGGGCCTGCGCCGCGAGACCGCGCGCCTGGCGGGCATTGCCAGGCGCCTGGAAGCCATTGAGCAGCGCCCGGCTATGCCCAGGGTGCGCGCGTGAGCGACATCTCCAGCTGGCCGTTTGCTGCGGTTCTGGTGGCCAATCGCGGCGAGATCGCGCTGCGCATACTGCGCACGGTGCGCTCGCTCGGCCTCAAGGGCATGGTGGTTTTCCATGCGGCCGATCGCGATTCACCTGCAGTGCGCGCAGCCGATGAGGCCATCGAAATCCATGGCACCACCCCGGTCGCAGCCTACCTCGATGGCGCGCAGATCATTGCCGCATCTGTGGCAGCCGGTGCGGGCGCGCTCCACCCGGGCTACGGCTTTTTGTCCGAGAATGCCGATTTTGCGCGTGCCGTGGCTGCCGCCGGCATGGTGTTTGTCGGGCCCACCCCGGAACAGATCGATCTGATGGGCGACAAGGTGCGGGCACGCGCCTTCGTGGCAGCCGGCGGATTTCCGGTAGCGCCATCGGCGATCGAGGACGACGATCCGGCCAGCTTCGTGGCACGTGCCGCCCGCGTGGGTTTTCCTCTGCTGATCAAGCCGGCTGCCGGCGGCGGCGGCAAGGGTATGCGCATCGTGCGCGAGAGCGGCGCTCTTGAGGGCGAAATCGTGCGCGCCCGCAGCGAAGGCCTGCGCTATTTTGGCGACGGGCGTCTGTATGTCGAGCGTTATGTCGAGGCGCCGCGCCATATCGAGGTGCAGGTACTGGGCGACGCGCACGGCAACCTGGTGCATCTGTTCGAACGCGAGTGCTCGGTGCAACGGCGCTTTCAGAAGATCGTCGAGGAATCGCCGTCACCGGCACTGGATGCCGAGACCCGCGCACGGATTTGCGAAACCGCTGCCGGCATCGCGCGGGCCGCCGGCTATCGCAACGCCGGCACGGTGGAGTTCATCTTTGGCGACGGCGTGTTCTATTTTCTCGAGATGAACACGCGCCTGCAGGTGGAGCATCCGGTGACCGAAATGATCACCGGCATCGACCTGGTGCGTGAGCAGTTGCGGGTTGCCGCCGGCGAAGCGCTGGGCTTCGCGCAGGCCGCTGTGGTCACACAGGGTCACGCGATTGAATTCCGCATCTATGCGGAGGATCCGGCGCGCGGCTACGCCCCGACCACCGGGCCGGTGCTGGCGCTGCGCCTGCCGCCTGCGGTGCGGGTGGACAGCGGCATCGCGCAAGGCGGCGCCGTCACGGCCGCGTTCGATCCGATGCTGGCCAAGCTCATCGTCCATGGCGCCGACCGCGCCGCGGCGATGGCGCGCGCCGACGCTGCGTTGGCCGATTTCGTGCTGCTTGGCTGCGACACCAACATTGGCTTCCTGCGCCGTCTGCTGGCTCACCCGATGTTTGTTGCCGGCCAGGTGCACACCGGCTTCCTCGACGCCAACCCGGCGATCGCGCAGGCTCCGGCGCTGCCGACCGAACAGGTGGCGCGCCTGCTGGCAGTGGCGGCGCTGGTTACCCGCCCGGTGCGTGATGCCGCCGATGCGGTGCCGGCCCTGCACGCGGCCATTGGCCCCTGGAGGAACTAGAAACCATGCCGATGCCCGAGCTGTTTCGCGGCCGCCTGGCGCTCCCGGCGATTGGCGCACCGATGTTTCTGGTGTCGTTTCCGCCACTGGTTGCGGCGCTTTGCAAGGCTGGTGTAGTGGGCACTTTCCCGCACGTCAATGCACGGCCGCAGGCGCAGTTCGATGCCTGGCTTACGCGGATCGAGGACGAACTTGCCGCGCATCGGGCGGCGCATCCGGGTGCAGCGGTCGCGCCGCATGGCGTCAACCTGATCGTGCACCGCACCAACCCGCGCTTCGCGCCTGATCTGGAGGTCGTGGTCAGCCACAAGGTGCCGTTGGTCATCACCTGCCTGGGCAATCCGCGCCAGGTGGTCGATGCCGTGCATGCCTATGGCGGCATCGTGTTCTGTGATGTGATCAACGCGGATCATGCGCGCAAATCCATCGGCGCCGGGGTCGACGGGCTGATCTGCGTCGGCGCCGGCGCCGGCGGCCACGCGTCGGCGCAAAGCGGCTTCACCCTGGTGCGCGAGATTCGCGAGTTCTGGGACGGCTGCCTGGTGCTGGGCGGCGGCATCGGCGACGGCCATCAGGTGCGCGCGGCCGAAGCTCTGGGAGCCGACCTGGCCTACATGGGCACGCGCTTTCTCGCCACCCTTGAATCGAGCGCGTCGGCTCCGTACAAACAGATGATTGTCGATTCCGGCATGAGTGAACTGATCTATACCGATCGCTTTTCCGGGGTGCATGCGAACTTCCTCCTGCCTTCGATCACGCGCTTGGGCATCGACCCGGCAACGCTGCCGCCGAAGGCGCCGGACATGAGCTCCCTGACCGACAGCGAGGCCAGAACCTGGAAGGACATCTGGAGCGCCGGCCACGGCATCACCACCATTCACGATATTCCGGCGGTGGCAACGCTGGTCGCGCGGATCGCCGCCGAGTACCGTCGCGCATGCGCGATCGGCCCAAGCCTGTCGCTGGCGGCGTCATGAGCGGGCACATGTTCACTCTCGACGAGATCGCGCATGCGGTCTGGTTGTCGCGCGCGGGCAAGGCTTATTTGTTGCACGCCGGCGATGCGGCGATTGGGGTCGATCTGCAGGCGCTGGGGCCGCAGGATTTTCAGCTGCACATTGACGGCAGGATAGTGCCGGTGGTGGTGGCAGTCGAAGGCGATGTGGTGCACGTGCATATGCAAGGCGCCGCCCATAGCTTGCGCTATTCCGATGCCCTCACCCGCCTGTCGCACCAGGGGCAGGGTGTGGGCGCAGACAGTGTGCCAGCGCCGATGCCGGGCACGGTAGTCGCGGTGCATGCGGCAGCCGGCGCCGAGGTGCGGCGCGGCGAGGCCCTGCTGGTGATGGAGAGCATGAAGCTCGAAACCTCGATTGGCGCGCCACGCGATGGCGTGATCAAGACCGTGCACGTGGAACTCGGGCGCAGTTTCGAGCGCGGTGCGCTGCTGGTTACGCTGGAGCCCGCAAGCGGGGGTGCAACATGAAACGTATCGAATCGCAACTGGACATCGGTTCGGCGGATTTCCTGGCCAATGTGGCGCACAACCGCAAGCTCGCCTTCGAACTCAGGGAGCGGCAACATCAGGCACGCCAGGTGCGGCCGCAGCGCGACATGCAGCGGCTTGCGCGTCAGAACAAGCTTTTCATCCGTGAGCGCCTTGATCACCTGCTCGATCCCGGTACGCCGTTTCTCGAACTCTCGACCCTGGCCGCCGGCATGGCCTATGAAGGCGAAGTGCCGGGAGCGGGGATCGTCAGCGGCATCGGCATCGTCTGCGGGCGCGAGGTGATCATTCATGCCGACGATGCCAGCGTCAAGGGGGGCGCCTGGTATCCGCTGTCGATCAAGAAAATCATCCGTACGCTCGACATCGCGATCGAAAACCGCCTGCCGGTGATCCACCTGTGCGACAGCGCCGGTGGCTTCCTGCCACTGCAATCGACCTTGTTCGCCGACCGTCATTACGCCGGGCGGATTTTTCGCAACCAGTCGATCCTGTCGAAGATGGGTGTGCCGCAGGTGGCGCTGGTGCTCGGCCATTGCACTGCAGGTGGCGCCTATGTGCCCGCACTGTCGGACTACAACGTGATCGTGCGCGGCAGCGGCGCCATTTTCCTGGGTGGCCCGCCGCTGGTCAAGGCGGCCACCGGCGAGGAGGTCACGGTCGAGGAACTGGGCGGCGCCGACATGCACACCCGTGTCTCGGGGGTGGCGGACTACCCGGCTGGGTCCGAGCTGGAAGCGATTGCGATAGCGCGTGACATCGTGGCGCAGTTCCGCCGGCCGCAGAAGACCGCAATCGAATGGCAGGAGCCAGAGGCGCCGGTCTACGATCCGGTCGAGCTGTACGGCGTGATTCCGCGCGACATCAAGGTGCAGTTCGACATGCGCGAGGTGATCGCGCGCATGGTCGACGGCAGCCGTTTCCACGAGTACCAGCCCGCCTACGGCGGCACGCTGGTGTGCGGGTTCGCACACCTGTGGGGCTACAAGATCGGCATTCTGGCCAACAACGGCGTGCTGTTCAACGACAGCACCCTGAAGGGCGCACATTTCATGCAGTTGTGCAACCAGAACCGCACACCGATGGTGTTTCTGCAGAACATCACCGGCTACATGGTCGGTCGCGAATACGAGCGTGCCGGCATCACCAAGGACGGCGCCAAGATGATCATGGCGGTGTCCGGCTCGGCGGTGCCGAAGTTCACGGTGATCTGCAACGGTTCGTTCGGCGCCGGCAACTACGGCATGTCCGGCCGCGCGTTCGACCCACGTTTTCTTTTCATGTGGCCACAGAGCCAGATCTCGGTGATGGGCGCCGACCAGGCGGCCAACGTGTTGACCGACATCAAGTTGCGCCAATTGGCGCGCGCCGGCCGGGCGCTCTCGGCCGCAGAGATCGCGGCGATCCGCGATCCGGTGCTGGAAGACTACAAGCGCGAGTCGAGCGCATACTATTCGACCTCCGAATTGTGGGATGACGGCATTCTCGACCCGACCGACACCCGCAATGCCTTGGGCATGGCGCTGTCGGCTTCGATGAATGCGCCGATCGAAGACCCGCATTACGGCGTTTTCCGGATGTAGGGAACAGGCATGCAACAGCACGCGACATGATTTTGAGCGAGGAAACAAAGATGCCGGAAGGGGCGCGGTGACAAGCTCGCCGCCTGTGCGCACACACGGCCTGGCGTCCGCGGGCGCGCCGGGTGCGGCGCTGCGCCCGGTGGTGCTCGCCTGCGACAACATCGACCGTTCGTTCGGCGGCTTGCGTGCCCTGAAAAATGTCTCGCTTGCAATCCGCGAGGGCGAGATCTTTGGCCTGGTCGGACCCAACGGCAGCGGCAAGACCACCATGGTCAACGTGATCACCGGCTTCTACCCGCCGGAGAACGGCAAGGTGCGCCTGTTCGGCCATGACATCACGCGCATGAAGCCCTACCGAGTGGCGCAACAGTCGCTGGCGCGCACTTTCCAGAACCTGGCCCTGTTTCGCGGCATGAGCGTGCTGGAAAACATCCTGCTGGGGCGTCATGTGCACATGCGGCCCAGCGCGCTGGCTTCGCTGTTCTACTGGGTGTGGGCCGCCAAGGAGGAGGTCGCGCATCGCCGCATCGTCGAGGAGATCATCGACTTCATGCAGCTGCAGGATATTCGCGACCTGCCGGTCGAGTCGATACCGCCCGGTCTGCAGAAGCGGGTGGAACTGGCACGCGCGCTGGCGGCCGAGCCGAAATTCCTGATCCTTGACGAGCCGATGGCCGGCATGAATCAGGAAGAGAAGGAATACATCGCGCGCTTCATTCTCGACGCCCGTGACGAACGCGGCGTCTCGATCCTCCTGATCGAGCATCACATGGACGTGGTGATGTCGATCTGCGACCGCGTGATGGTGCTGAGCTATGGCGAGACCATTGCAGAGGGCAAGCCGCGCGAGGCGATCGCCGATCCCAAGGTGGTGGCGGCCTATCTTGGCCGGCGCGCCGCCCTGCAGGCGGGTGTCGCAGCATGAACGCGATCGTCGAATTGCCGCCGACCCTGATCGCTGCGCTGACGCGCAACGCCGGCGTGCACGGCGACCGGGTTGCGATTCGTGAGCGTGACCAGGGCATCTGGCAGGAGCAGAATTGGCGCGAACTGCATGCTGATGTGCTGGCAATGGCTGCCGCATTGGAGGCCCGCGGTGTCGCCGCCGGGCATGCCGTGACCGTGATCGGCGACAACCGTTCGCGCCTGTATGCCGCGATGCTGGCGATCGCTGCGCTACGCGCGTTTCCGGTGCCGGTATTCCCCGATGTACCTCCGGCCGAGCTGGTGCAGTACACCCGGCACGGCGCCCCGGACGTAGCCTTCGCCGAAGATCAGGAGCAGGTCGACAAGCTGCTTGAACTGCGCGCCACGATCGGTCGCCCGGCGTTGATCATCTATGACGACGGCCGCGGCATCGCCGGCTACGACGCTCCTGGTCTGCTGGCTTGTGAGTCGTTGCTGAGCGAGGGCCGCGCACGGCTGGCGGCCGCGCCCGCGCTTGGGCAAGAGCTGGCTGGCCGTGCACAACCCGGCGACATCGCGGTACTGCTGCATTCCTCCGGCACCACCGGATTGCCCAAGGGCGTGCCGCTGACCCATGCCAACGTGATCGCCGGCGTTGGCAATGCCACGCGCGGCGGCTTTTTCAAGCCAGGCGAGGAGCACTACGCCTACCTGCCGACCGCCTGGGTGGGCGACTTCATGTTCACCGTGGGCGCGGGTGTGCTGCTGCATTTCACCATCAATATCCCCGAGCGTCAGGAAACCGTGTTGCACGACCTGCGCGAAGTCGCGCCGACGATGTACCTGGCGGCACCGCGCGCCTGGGACAACATGCTGACCCGCCTGCAGGTGGGCATCGCCGAAACCACAGCCGTCAAGCGCGCCCTCTACAACTACTTCATGCCACGCGCTATCGCGCTTGAGCGCAAGAAGCTTGGTGGTGGAGCACCGACCCTTGGCCAACGGCTGGTTGCATTCGCCGGCGAGATCATGGTCTACGGCCCGCTCAAGGATTACCTCGGGCTGTCGCGCGCGGTACGTGCCTACACCGGCGGTGAGGCGCTGGGCGAGGACACCTTCGTCCTGTTTCGCGCGCTCGGCATCAACCTGAAGCAGTTCTACGGGCAGACCGAAACCGGCGCGATGTCGGCCGCGCAACGCGACGGCGATGTCAAGGTGCACACGGTGGGAAAACCCATGCCTGGCGTGGAAATGCGCATCGACGACAGCGGTGAAATCCTGGTGCGCTCCGGCAGTGTGGTCGGTGCCTATTTCGATGCGCCGGAAGAATCCGCGCGCGCCCTCGTCGACGGCTGGCTGCACACCGGCGACGCCGGCTATTTCGAGCCCGACGGCCATCTGGTGGTGCTCGGCCGGGTCAGCGAGGTGGTGCGCACCGGCGGCGGCGAGCGCTACATTCCCAACTTCATCGAGAATCGCATCAAGTTCGACGCCTTCGTGCGCAATGTCGCGGTGGTCGGCGCCAACCGGCAGTACCTGACGGCGATTGTCTGTATCGACCTGGAAGCCGTCGGTTACTGGGCCGAGCAGCGTTCGATTTCCTATACCTCGTATGCGGAGTTGTCGCAGGCGCAAGAGGTTCAGGCGCTCATTGCCGGGGTGCTGCGTCATGTCAACGGCCTGCTCAAGCCGGAATTGCGGATCCGCCGTTTCGTCAATTTGCACAAGGATTTCGATCCCGACGACGGCGAAGTCACGCGCACCCGCAAGCTGCGGCGCAACGTCATCGAAGAACGGTATGCCACGTTGATCGAGGCGCTGTATGAAAAGCAGTCAAGCGTCTCCATCGATGCCAGGATTGTCTACGAGAGCGGCGCGACCGGCAGCCTGCAGCGCACTCTGAACCTGGTGGAGGTGGCCTGAGCATGGATTTCAACTATTTTGGCGAACTCACCATCAACGGCGCGCTGGTCGGGCTGATGTACGCCCTGGTCGCGCTGGGCATCGTGCTGGTCTACAAGGCATCGCGCTATGCCAACCTGGCGCAGGGCGCGTTCGCCATGGTCGGCGGCTATACCTGCGTGTTTTTTTCCGCCTCCGCCGGCCTGCCGATCTGGCTCGCCATCCCGCTGACGGTACTGCTGCTGTACGGCGCCGGCGTGCTGGTCGAGCGCCTGGTGCTGCGGCGCATGATCGGCCAGCCGATCATCATGGTGATCATGCTCACCCTGGGCCTGGAGATCCTGTTGCGCGGCCTGGTGCCGGGCCTGTTTGGTTCCGCCGTCAAACGCCTCGACCTTGGTATCGCGCAGGCACCGCTGTTCCTGGGCGAAATTCTGATCAACCGCGGCTTCCTGATGGGCGGGATCGTAGCCCTGGTGTTGATCGCCGCTGCGATCCTGTTCTTCAACTCGCGCCTGGGCGTGACCATGCGCGCGGTGTCGGACGACCAGATTGCATCATGGTCGGTCGGCATTCGCGTCGAGCGGGTGATCGCCATGGCCTGGGGCATGGCCGGCATCGCCGCCGCCGCCGCCGGCATCCTGTGGGGTTCGGTGCAGGGGGTCGACTGGACGCTCTCGCTGCTTTTGCTCAAGGCGCTGGCGATCGCCATCCTGGGCGGGCTGGACAGCGTGCCCGGGGTGCTGGTGGCCGGCCTCATCATCGGCATTTGCGAAGCGCTGGCCGCCGGTTATCTGGACAAGCTGGTCGGCGGCGGCACACGTGACGTGGTGGCCTCGGTGATCATTCTGGCGACTGTATTGATTCGCCCGCACGGCCTGTTCGGTCGTGAACACATCGAACGGGTCTGATCATGTTCTATCGCGCCGCCGGCATTCGCCACACCCGCTACGAATCGGACCGGCGCTTGTGGCGCCTGCCGTTCGATCGCTGGCTGGTCGGGGCGGTGGTACTGCTGCTGTTGATCGCGCCTTTCGTGGTCAACAGCCTGTACCTGGGCACCTACATGCTGCCCTGGCTGGTGTGGGCCACGGCGACTCTTGGCCTGAACCTTCTGATGGGCGGTGCCGGCCAGGTGCACCTGGGTTACGGCGCGGTGATGGCCATCGGCGCCTACGGCTCGGTGCATCTGGCGCGCGCCGGTCTGCCGTTCGAACTGGTGCTGCTGGCGGCGGGCTTCCTGAGTGCCACAATTGGCGTGGTGTTCGGCGCCGCGGCCTTGCGGGTCAAGGGTCTGTACCTGGCGATCTCCACCCTGGCGATGCAGTACCTGGTCGATTTCGTGATCGTCCACGTACCGGCCATCAGCGGCGGCACGCAGGCGACGCTGCAGGTACCGAAGATCACGTTTTTCGGCATGCGCGTCGTAAGCGACGTCGACAACTATTACCTCGCGCTTTTCGTCTGCGCCTTAGTCACGCTATTCATGCTCAACGTGCGGCGCACCAGTTTGGGCCGGGCGCTGGCGGCGGTGCGTGAAAAGGACTATGCGGCCGAGATCATCGGCGTCTCCACATTCCGCTACAAGCTGCTGGCGTTCTGGGTCAGCTCTTTCATCGGCGGGGTGGTGGGCTGCCTGTTCGCGTTCTGCTACTACAAGGCGGTGACGCCGGAGCAGTTTCATCTGGAATTGTCGATCCAGTTGTTGGCGGCGGTGATCGTAGGCGGGCTGGGCAGCGTGCTGGGCAGCTTTTTCGGCGCCGCCCTGATCCTGCTGGCCCCGGTGATTCTCAACAACGTGATCGGCGCCGCCTCGCGCGCGTTTTCGCTCAATGTCAGCGCCGATATCGCAGCCCATGCGCCACTGATGTTGTATGGCGCGCTGATCGTCGGCTTCCTGCTGTTCGAACCGCTCGGCCTGGCCAAGATTTACAACAACGTGCGCAACTATTTCGTGGTCTGGCCTTTCCGCCATGCACGCAAGTAGTCTGGGGTTCATTCGAAAGTTCAGCATCATCGGCAGGCAAACAGGCAGCAACATCACCAACCAAGGAGACAGCATGAAACTCAATCTCAGGCAATACATGGCGGCCGGCGCAGTGGCCGCAGTCAGCACATTTTCTTCCGCCGTGATGGCACAGGAAAAGGTGGTGAAGTTCGGTTTTCCGCAGGACTTCACCGTGGTCTATACCTTCGTGACTGCAGAGTATAGCCAGGGCCAGCGTGATTACCTGTCGCTGGTCAACGAACGCGGCGGCATCAGGGGCTACAAGTTTTCCGCCGAAATCGTCGATCATGGCAGCTCGGTGCCACGCGGCATCGAGGCCTATGAGCGCTTCAAGCGTGAAGGCGTGGTGCTGATCGATCCCTTGTCCACGCCGGTGGCACGAGCCCTGGTGCCGCGCGCCATGGCAGACAAGATGAATTTGATCATGGCCTATTCAGGCCGCAGCGATGCCGCTGATGGCACGGCCTTCCCGTATGTGATGCCGCTGTCGACCAACTATTGGTCGCAGGCTGCATCGCTGATCGAATACATCTCGCGCCAGGAGAAGGGCGATCTCAAGGGCAAGCGCATCGCCTTTGCTTATATCGACTCGGGCTATGGCCGCGAGCCGCTGCCGGTGCTGCAGGAACTGGCCAAGCGCAAAGGCTTCGAGTTTCAGGGTTTTCCGTACACTTCGCCCGGCAACGATCAATCGGCGGTATGGAGCAACGTGCGCCGCTTCAAACCCGACTGGAGCATCATCTGGGGCGCCGGCGCGGGCCAGGTGGTATCCATCAAGGAGGCGGTACGCAACGGCATACCGACCGATCGCATCGCCTCGGTGGCCTGGTTGTCCGAGTCTGAAATGAACGTGATCGGCAACGACGCTGCCAAAGGCATACTCAAGCTCGAAGTGGTGGCCGGCGGGCGCGAGCCGAAGGTCATTGCGGACATCATGAAGGAAGTGGTGGGTCGCGGCAAAGGCGCCGGCAAGGCCGAGATCGTCGGCACCACCTACTACAACATGGGGGTGGCGATGGCAACGCTGATGGTCGAGGGCGTGCGTCTGGCGCTGGAGAAGAACCCGAATGCGGCGCCAACGGCTGAGTCTGTCAACGAGGGCCTGCGCAGCATCACGAAGTTCACCGCCGAAGGATTGCTGCCGGCGGTCACCATCAGCAAGACCGATCACCAGGGTGGCGGCCAGAGTCGGGTCGCGCAGTGGGACGGCCGACGCTGGGTGGCACGCTCGGACTGGTTCGCAGCCGACCAGGACATCGTCTGGCAATTGATCAAGGCGTCGTCTGAAGAGTTCAAGAAGACCGGCAAGTAAATGGCCCTGCTTGACCTCAACAATATCGAGGTGGTCTATGACAGCGTGTTTCTGGCTGTCAAGGGGGTCTCGATCGCGGTACCCGAGGGGGGCCTGGTGGCCCTGCTCGGGGCCAACGGCGCGGGCAAGAGCACGGTGCTTAAGTCGGTCAGCGGCTTGCTGGCGGCCGAGCGCGGGCAGGTCACGCGCGGTGAGGTGCGCCTGCGTGACGCCGACATGCTGGCGCTGGCACCGCCGGACCGGGTGCGCTGCGGCATCGCCCATGTGCTTGAAGGACGCCGGGTGTTCGAGCACCTGACGCCGGCGGAAAACCTGCTGGCGGCATCGACCATGCACCGTGATCGCAAGCATGTGCAGGAACTGATCGACCGCGTATTCACCTGGTTTCCGCGCCTGGCCGAGCGCGCCGGTGCGCAGGCGGGTTACCTGTCCGGTGGCGAGCAGCAGATGCTGGCGATCGGCCGTTCGCTGATGACAGAACCGCGGCTGTTGATGCTCGACGAGCCCAGCCTGGGCCTGGCGCCACTGCTGGTGGACGAGATTTTCGACATCATCAGGCGCATCAATGCGGATGCAGGCGTGTCGGTCCTGCTGGTCGAGCAAAACGCCGCTGCAGCGCTCGAGATCGCCGATACCGCCTACCTGATCGAGAACGGTCGCGTCGTGATGAACGGCGATGCCGCGGAACTGAAGAAGAATCCCGACGTGCAGGAGTTTTACCTGGGCGGCGGGCACGCGGTGGACTACCGCGCCGTCAAGCACTACCGGCGCCGCAAGCGCTGGCTGACCTGAATATCGAGGGGTTTGGAGAATGACCGATGCCGTGGTGGAAGAGCCTGCAGTATTGCTGGCCATTGATGGGCCGATCGCAACTGTGACCCTGAATCGACCGAAAAGCCTCAATGCGCTCGATTTCGTGATGGGCGAAGCGCTGGACGCGGCGATCGCCGCAGTTGCGGCCAACCCTGCGCTGCGGGTGATGATCTTGGGCGGTGCCGGCCGCGCCTTCATGGGTGGCGGCGACCTCAAGGTTTTTCATCGCGACCTGGCCGGCGCGCCGGCGACGGCGGACGCCCTGATCAAGCTGTTTCATCGCATCATTCGCGGCATGCGCGCGCTGCCGATACCGGTGGTCGGCGCCACCCAGGGTGCGGTGGCCGGCGGCGGTCTTGGTCTGGCGATGGCCACCGATCTGGTGATCGCGGCGGACGACGCCAAGTTCATGCCGGCCTACGGCGCGATTGGCACCAGTCCGGATGGCGGTACCTCTTGGTCGCTCACTCAACTGCTGGGCACACGCCGCGCCATGGCCACCCTGATGCTGGGCGACATGATCGATGCGCCAACCGCGTTGACGCTCGGAATGGTCAACCGCGTGGTGCCGCGCGCCGAACTTGCGGCCGAGGTGCTGAAGGTCGCGCAGCGCCTTGCAGCGGCTGCTCCGGGCGCGCTGGCCAAGGCAAAGATGCTGGTGTACGCAGCCGCCACTTCAACACTGGATCCACACCTCGAACGGGAACACGCCGGCTTTCGCGACTCGGCCGGCACGGCGGATTTTCGCGAGGGCATCACCGCGTTTTTTGAGCGCCGCCCGGCGCGCTTTACCGGCAAATAGACCGCCGCGTCGCGATGCGGCGCCTGGTCTGTCTTGATTGACAGTGGTCATCCGCCATTGAAGCGCGGCGTTCTTTTTTCCGCAAACGCGCGCTCGGCTTCCTTGTGGTCGGCTGAAAACCACAGGGGGATGAAAGCCTCGCGTGCGCGCTGGCGCGCACGTGCCGGGTCGCCGCTGACCGCGTCGCGCAGCGCCAGTTTGATGGCAGCGAGCGCAAGCGGTGCGCTATCGCCGAAGCTGCGGGCGAGCGCTACGGCCTGTGCCAGACACTCGCCGGGCGGAGCCACTTCATCAATCAGGCCGATGCGCAACGCTTCGCCGGCATCCACCCGTGTGCCGCTGAGCAACAGGCGGGCGGCGGCGCCGCGGCCGACCAGCGGGATCAAGCGGCCGATGCCGTCCCAACCCGGCAGTATCCCCAGACGCGATTGCGGAAAGCCGATCTGCGCACGCGCATCCATCACCCGCAAGTCGCAGGCCAGCACCAGTTCGGCGCCGCCGCCGATGGCGTAGCCATTGATCGCAGCGATCACCGGGCAGTGCAGCGCCTCGATCGCGTCGAGCAGATTGCGGATCAGGTCGAACACCTCATTCAAATCTAGGGCGGTGGTGACGCGAGCGTAGGCCTTGACATCGCCGCCAGTGCAGAAAAAGCGCGGCCCGGCGCCGGTGATCACCAGTGCGCGCAGCGTGCGATCGGTGCCGCAGGTGGCGACGATCGCCGCCAGTTCGCGTGCGACCGCAAGGCTGATCGCATTGCCGTCGGCAGGCCGGTTCAGGGTGGCGATCAGGCAATCGCCCTGGCGCTCTGTTACGACCAGGGCCTCAGGCATCGCGTTGCACCAGGTGCATCAGGATGCCGCCCAAGGCCTTGGGGTGCGGAAAGCCGATCAGCGCACGGCGCGAGCCCGGCCGCCCCTTGACATCGATCATCGGCAAACCTGCGCCGGCCATGCTCTCGAGGATGGTATTGATGTCGCGCACCTTGAGCGCCACATGATGCAGACCGCGCCCGCGTGATGCCACGAAGCGGGTGATTGCGCCCTGGTCCTGCCTGGTCGAACCGGAATGGCCGTGCTCGATCTGCGCGCCCTGGCGCGGGTCGAAATTGGCGAGGAATTCGAACTCGCAGTCACCCGCGCTGATGAAGGTTACGCGCAAGCCGCCGACCGGCTCGGGGGCACGCGTGTGATAGACGACGCCGTACTTGTCGGAGGTGAATGACTCGACCGCCAGCGCGACCTCCATGTCGGTCTGCCGGCTTTCAACGGCGAAGCCGAAGCGGCCGCTGAATACCCGCTCGTCTTCAGCGACATCGGTGCTGGCGATGCCCAGGTGGTCGATGCGTTCGACGGCGCCGCCGGTGTGGGGTACGAGGTCGAGGCGCTCGGTCAGGCGTACCCGCACGCCGACCGTTGCGCTGCGATCAAAGGCCACGGCACGACGCCCGGCCAGGCTTTCCGCGCGCGAGGCGGGCAGGCCGGCACGCCGGGTAGCGGCATCGAGATCGTCGACGCCCAGCGCGATGTGATGCACGCCGGGTTTGGCTTCGCCATCGATCAACGGGTGCCCGAGTGGCACCACAGCGAGCGCGCTTTGCCCGAGGCTGTAGACGGCGATCGCGCCGTCGGACGAAGCCAGATGGCTGCGCGGCAGTCCGAAGTGTTGCTCGTATACGGCACAGGTTGCCGCCACATCGTTGGATGCGACGGCGACATAGGCGATCTGGTCAGCCAGCATGGTGGTCCCCTTTCAAAGGCATTGAACGGTTTTGGCGGCAACCAGCGCATCGATCTCTTCGGAACGAAGACCGAATTGCTCCAGCACGCGGCGCGAATCGGCGCCCAGGAGAGGCGGGGCGCTGCGCACCGAACGGCCGCCCATGCCGGCCATGCGCAGAGGGTTGGCGATCAGGCGCAAGGGGCCCAGCGTGGGATGATCGATCTCTTCGACGATCCCGGTTTCGTTCACATGCTGGTCTGCGAACACCTGATCGAGGGTAAAGATCGGGCCGGCCGGCAGGCCCAGCTTCACCAGTTCGAGGGTCCATTCCATCTTGCCGCGCGCGGCGAACTTTTCGTTGAGGCGCTTTTTCACCGCGTCGCGATTGCGATGGCGCCCGGCGTTGTCGCGGTATTCGGGATCGCTGACCCAGTCTTCCATGCCAAGCAGTCTGCACAGCTTGACCCACATGTCTTCGGTGGCGGCGGCCATGTTGAAGGGACCATCCTTGGCCTCGAACATGCCGTAGGGACATACCACCGGGTGGTCGTTGCCGGCCACGCCCGGCGTGTCGCCCAGGCTCAGCTGGCGCTGGCCCTGCACGGTGAGCAGCCCGATCAGGCCGGCCAGGAGGGAAGTCTCGACCATCTGGCCGCGCCCGCTCGCATGGCGCTGGATCACTGCTGCCTGCACCCCCAGCGCTGCCCACATGCCGCCCACCACGTCGCCGATCGGAATGCCCACCCGCGTCGGCCCGGTTTCCTTCTGGCCGGTCAGGCTCATCAGGCCCGACATGCCTTGCGCGATCTGGTCAACGCCGGGCCAGCCACCATAGGGGCCGCTGGTTCCGAAGCCGGTGATCGAGGCGAATATCAGGCGCGGGTTGCGCGCCGCCAGCGTGGCGTAGTCAAGCTGCATGTCGGCCATCGCGCCCGGTTTGAAGTTCTCCACCAGGATATCGGCACGATCAGCAAGGCGACGGATCAGCTCCAGCCCGGCCGGATCGCGGAAGTTCACCACCAGGCTTTTCTTGTTGCGATGGATCGACAGGTAATAGACGCTGATGCCGTCCTGGAACGGACCCCAGCCGCGCACCATCTCGCCGTCCGGCGAGGGCTCGATCTTGATCACGTCCGCGCCGAGGTCAGCCAGAATGGTGGCGCAAAACGGCCCGGCGAGGGCGCGCGAGAGGTCGATCACGGTGAGGCCGGCAAGCGGCAGGTTGGCAGGCGTTTTCTGTTCGGTCATGGGTCAAGGCCATAAAGTTTAAGCGCCGGTTCCACCAGCCACCTTGCGCAGCGCACGCACCAGGCGACTGGGAGGTTCGACATTTGCGACTCGCCGCGCGCAGCTACCTTGCGCGGCATGCGAGGTCATCTGGTTCGGGAAGCGATATCAAGCTCCCTTGAATTGCGGCACGCGCTTTTCAACAAAGGCCGCTGCCGCACTCTTGTGGTCGTCGGTTTCGAAAGTGCGGATCATGTGGATGGCTTCGGTATCGAGCACGTCGGCAAGGGATGCGCGCAATCCAAGATTGAGGTTGCGCTTCATGTAGCCGATGGCGATGGTGGGCAGGGCCGCCAATTCAGCGGCCCACGCGCGTGCGGCTTCGGCCAGCTGCGTAGCCGGTACCGCACGGTTGACCATGCCCATCTTGACGGCCTCGTCGCCAAGTACCACGCGCCCGCTGAAGTACAGCTCGCGCGCAGTGGCCGCGCCCACCAGGTGGTTCAGGAAATAGCTGCCGCCAAAATCACCCGAGACGCCGATCCTGGAAAACGCCGTGGTGAGCTTGGCGTCGTCGGCGGCAATGCGCAGGTCGCAGGCCAGTGCGAGCGACAAGCCGGCGCCGGCGGCAGGGCCGGAAATCACGGCCAGGGTCGGCTTGGGCATTTCATGCAGCCAGCGGCTGACTTCCATGCGCCCGCGAATGTCGGTGACCTTTTGGTCGAAGCTCATTTCGCCAACCCCGGAGGCGCTGCCGGCAGCGCGCCGGGCAAAGCCTTTCACATCGCCTCCTGCGCAAAAGGCATTGCCGGCGCCGGTCAGAACGACCAGGCGCACCGCAGGGTCGGCGGCCAGGCGCGGCACGGCAGCGGCGAGCCCAAGCATCATCTCGCGCGTGAGTGCATTGCGCGCGTCCGGCCGGTTCATGGTGAGTGTGGCGATGCCCTTGTCGATGGTTTCCAGCAGGTCTTGCGTCACTTCAACCTCCAGTGTCGTGGTGCGTGATTCGACGCGGGGACTCCGCGTGGCGGTCAATGGCAGCCGGCGCTCAGTCCAGTTTGATGCCCAGGTCCACCGCCAGCTTGATCCATATCGGCACGTCGCGCGCCCAGTCGCGGCGGGTTTCGGCCAGGTTCTTGGGCTTGTTGGGAATCGAAAAGGATTCGCGCAGCTTGGCCGCCCGCTCGGAGTTGGCGCCCTCCACCGCCACGCGCGAGAGGATCTGCAACACCGCCTCGGGGGTCCCGGTCGGGGCCATCAGCGGCAGGCCGCCCTCCAGAGTCACGAGATTGCCGGCAACGCCCTGCTCCGCAAGGGTCGGTACATCCGGCAACTTGGGCGAGCGGTACGAACCTGTAACGCCGATCGCGCGCACCCCGCGGCCTTGAACCGTGTTGAAGGCCTGGTAGCTGCCGATGCCGATCTGCAACTGCCCCGAGGCGACATCGACCCACATCGGCGCTTCGCCGCGATAGTGTACCGAGAGAATATTGGTGCCTTCGGTGCGGTTGGTCTGGTCCGCCACCATGTGCGGGTAAGAGCCCGGCGCGTAGGTCGCCATCGATGTGGTGTTGGACTTGGCATAGGCAATGAACTCGAGCATGTTGCGTGCCGACACCTTTTCAGACACCGCCACCACCAGCGGGCCCGAAGGAAACAGGGCGATGGGTGTGAGATCGCGATCCAGGTTGTAGGGCAGCTTGGTGTAGAGCACGCGATTCTGCCAAACCGTGCCCGATGTAGTCATCAGCAATGTATAGCCGTCGGGTGGCGACTTCGCCACCGCCTCGATGCCGATGATGGCGCCTGCCCCGGGCTTGTTTTCCACCACCACCGACTGCCCCAGTTTGGCGGTGAGCTGCTCGGCATACATGCGGGCGTAGGCATCGGTGAGGCCACCGGGCGGGAAGGCGACGATGATGCGAATCGGCTTGGCGGGCCAAGCCGCAGGCTTTGCGGCGGTCTGGCCGTGTGCGGCAGCCGCGACCATCAGCGCGATGCCGGTCACAAGCAAACGGGCGGGAAATCTCATGTTGTGTCTCCGATTTTTTCAGTTGTCCGACGATTGCCCGGTCTACCAATCGCCGCCTGTCACCGGCTTGATGCAGCGGCTTGATGCAGCGGCTTGATGCAGCCTTCCTTGCCAATGATACTTTCAACCGG
>CAYYFR010000024.1:39300-45237 GCA_964470865.1 uncultured Burkholderiales bacterium
CGGCTTGATGCAGCGGCTTGATGCAGCCTTCCTTGCCAATGATACTTTCAACCGGGAATACGAGTTGTTGGTGTCGGCAATGCCGCCGGCGGTCGGGCAAGGCCTGAAGTCGGCGTGAAGTCGGCGTTTCCCCGACTCCGACAGGCTGCTAGACTGTGCCTCTCCCTCTTGCATTCACCCCGGCTCCGCAAATCGAACGCAAGGCGGTGTGGAGGACTCTTGAACAACGTCGATGGCGGTACACCTGCCGCCTGGTATCTGGCGAGCGTTGCCACATTCATGATTCCGGCAGGCATTCAGATGGTGCTGCTGCCCTATCTGCTGGCCATCGAGCTGAATCAACCTGCCGAGCGATTCGGCATCACGCAGATGATCGGCCAGCTGCCGATCCTGGTGTTCCTGCTGGTCGGCGGCTGGCTGGCCGATCGCGTCGACCCACGCCGCCTGCTGATGGTGATTCAATCCGCGGCGATCGGCATGCCCTTGTTGCTGGCCTTCTCCTTGTGGCGCGGCCAAATCAGCGAAGGCTTGCTGGTACTGTACGCGCTCGCCTGGGGCCTGGTGACGGCGTTTGCAATGCCGGCCCGCGATGGCCTGCTCAAGCGGGTGGCCGGCAGCAATGTGCAGCGCATGGTCACCCTCGCCATGGGCATGCAGTTCGGCGCGATGATGATCGGTCAGGGGATGGGCGGCAGGGCTGCGCACTGGGGTTCGATCAGCATCCTGCTGGTTCAGTGCCTGGTGCTGGCAAGCGGGATCATTGCCACCAGTCGCCTGCCGTCCAGTGCGGTGCCGCCGATACCGGGAAACGCCGGCTCAATGCGCGATTCCTTGTGGCGCGAATTCGGCAGCGGTGTGTCCCTGATTTTTTCGGATTCGCCGATGCGCGCGACACTTCTGCTCACCCTTGGCATGGGGGTGTTTTTTATCGGAGGTGCCTATGTGGTGCTGATACCACTGGCCATTCGCGATCTTTATGCCGGCGGTGCCCAGGATTTGGCAACCGGCTATATCGCTTTCGGCATCGGCTCGCTCATCAGCATCGTGATTCTCACAAGGCGCGGCGGCACCGCCACCCCGGGTCGGGCGCTGGCCATCGCCTTGCTGCTCGGCTGTTGCGTTCTCGCGGCACTGGCGCTGGCGCCGCCGCAGTGGCTGTTCTATGTGTGCGTTTTCGCCTGGGGCATGTGCGGCGGCGTGGCCATGGCGATGTCGCGCACGATCCTGCAGGAACGCGCGCCAGCGACGCATCAGGCACGGGTGATGGCGGTGCTGGCCCTGGCCACGCTGGGCGGCGGCCCGCTCGGTTCGCTGATCATGGGCTTGGCCGTGGGCGCAGTCGGTGCACGCCTGGCGGTGTTGTTGCCGGTTTTGGCTGTGGCGATCACCACCAGCGCCGTCCTGGCCACGCATTCCATCTGGGGCCTGCATTCGCGAAGCCGGTAGACAGAAGCGGAGCGCGACGTAGCGCCGCGCCGCTGTGTGGTGCCCAGCAAGGGCGGCTCTGGAAAACGCGCCTCCAAGTAGGCTGCGATGGCGGCGTTGTCGATCAGCACGCGGCCATCTTCCAATTGCAGGGCCGGCACGGTGCATAGCGGGTTGATGGTTCGATAGGCCGCGCCCATTTGCTCGCCTCCGGCCAGGTCTAGGTTGACGGCGGCATGGGCCACACCCTTCTCCGCCAGCAGGATGCAGGCACGGCGCGGGCTGGGGGCGGTGGCGCCGTCATAGAGCGTGATGGTCATGCGATCTCCTGGTTTCGGGTTGCTCTGTTGCGGCATGGCCGCATCAGTTCCACCAGGCTTTGTCCCTGTAGGTGCGCAGGTCCATCTCGAAGGTCCAGGCCGAACGGTGTTGTTGCGCCAGGTGAAAATAGGTGTCGGCGACTTCGGCCGGCAACAACAGGCCGTCATGTTCGTTGCCACGCGTCTGGCGCAACTGCGCGAAACGCTCGGGCCCGAGCATCTTGCCCAGGGTGTCCGGGGCGTCGACCGAGCCGTCGACGATGATGTGCGCGATGTGGATACCCTTGGCGGCAAATTCGGCGTTGAGCGACTGGCACAGCATGCGGCGCCCGCCCATCGCCGCGGCGTGCGAATGCTGGCCCGGGTTGCCGCGCATCGCTGCGGTTGAAGAGGTCACCAGGATGGTGCCTTTGCCGCGTGCTTCCATCAGCGGGCACAGCACCGAAGCCAGGCGGAACAGGGCGAAAGTCGCCATGCGCCAGCCAATCTCGAACATCTTGTAGGAAGTCTGCGCCAATGACCGGTCGCCGATTTGTGCGCCGAGATTGAATACCGCCACCTCGATCGGCCCGAGATCCGCCTCGATCCGCATCACGAGTTGTTCGATGCTGTTTTCTTCCACGGCGTTGACCATGAATCCGGTCGCCGTGCCGCCCTCGGCCTCGATCTCGCCGACCAGACGGTCGAGCCCTTGTTTGTCACTGCGGCGCGCCAGGCAGGCGTGGTAGCCCTCGCGCGCGAAGCGTTTGGCCACAGTGCCGCCGATGCCGGCACCCGCACCGACGATGAGACAGACCGGTTTGCTCATGTTTGGTTTCTTTTGTCGGTTGCCTGCGTGACTGGTCGACCGGTATTTCGAATGGACGGACTCAGCTAGCGCAGATGCGCGCCTTCGCTTCGGCATATTCGCGCTTGAAGCGCGCCACCAGCGCGGCCGCCGGCATCACTTCGCGAATCGCGCCGATGCCCTGGCCGCAGCCCCAGATGTCTTTCCAGGCCTTGGTGGCGCTGGCGCCTTCGCCGCTGGCGAAATTCATCTTGCTGGGGTCGCTTTGCGGCAGATTGTCTGGGTCCATGCCGGCGTTCCTGATGCTACCTTTCAAGTAGTTGCCATGGATGCCGGTGTAGAAATTGCTGTAGACGATGTCGTCCGAATCGGATTGCGTGATCATCTGCTTGTAACCCTCTACCGCACGCGCTTCTTCGGTGGCGATGAAGGCCGAGCCGATGTAGGCGAAGTCGGCGCCCATGGCCTGCGCGGCCAAGATTGCGCCGCCCGAGGAGATGGCGCCGGAAAGCGCCAGCGGGCCGCCGAACCATTCACGGATTTCGGCCACCATGGCGAACGGGCTTTTCACGCTGGCATGGCCACCGGCGCCAGCGGCCACCGGAATCAGGCCGTCCGCGCCCTTTTCAATCGCCTTGTGGGCGAACACGTTGTTGATCACATCGTGCAACACCACGCCGCCCCAGCGGTGCACGCCCTGGTTCACGTCTTCGCGCGCGCCAAGGCTGGTGATGACGATCGGCACCTTGTATTTGGCGCACACCTGCATGTCGTGCTCCAGGCGATCGTTGCTCTTGTGCACGATCTGGTTGATGGCGAACGGTGCGGCCGGCGATTCCGGGTGGGCACGGTCGTGCGCGGCCAGGGACTCGGTGATCTCAGCCAGCCATTCGTCCAGTTGCGCGGCCGGGCGGGCGTTGAGCGCGGGCATGGCGCCCACCACGCCGGCCTTGCATTGCGCGATCAAAAGCTTCGGGTTGCTGATGATGAACAGTGGCGAGCCGATGACCGGGAACTTGATGTTTTTCAGAATGGGAGGGAGGCTGCGGGCAGGTGCGGTCATGAGGGTTGATTCTTGATGGTCGTGGAAAGGGGCGGAGCCACGGGGTCGAGACAGCCAGAATGTGGTTCACGAATTATCAGCGATAGTCGGGCCGAGACTACTCGGATCGGGGTTGATTGCGGGCTTCGCACGGCTGGCGCCGGTTATTGGCAGGCAATCAGTGCAGTTGCTCTGATTCGATGACCCGCCGGCCGGGCACTGCCTCAACTGCTGCGGTCAACATGTGCCGTGCGACGGCGTCGGTTGCGACAGCGCGATAGCGGCGCGGCACCAGAGGTCCGGCAGACTTGACCAGCAACAGGCCCAATGCCTCGGCAGGGCGTGCATCGCTACGTGGGCCGCCATCGAGCAGCGAAGGGCGCGCAAGCGTCAGGGACTCGAATCCGATGGCAGTCAGGTCATCCTCGATCCTGCCCTTGACCTGTCGATAAAAGTTGCCGGCTCGCGCGCTTGCACCCAAGGACGAGTTGAGAACAAAGGTCGGCGTGCCGGCTTGATGCGCCAGGCGCGCGGCAGCCAGCACATGATCATGGTCGACCTCGAAAAAAGTTTGCCTGGAGCCGGCTTGTCGCAAGGTGGTACCCAACGCGCACAGGCAGGCGTCGGCGCACCACCACGGCGCCACCGGCAGGGCGCGGTAGTCGACGATCGGGTTTAGCAGCCTTGCGTCGGGCGGGAGTGGTTGCCGGGTGGGCGCAACGACCTGGCCTACCTGCGGATGAGCCAAAGCCTGAGCAAGGATGCGTTGCCCTACCTTGCCGCTGGCGCCAAGGATCAGCAGGGTTTTCATCGACTCGGCCGCGGGTTGGTTACGGCGCACCCTTAAATGGTCGAATCGCCGGCGGAGTAAGTGGTGCGCGCGATCCCCAGGCGGCCATCGCCGGGCTGTGGTGCAACTCGATCAGTTTGTCCAGGGGGAATCGGTTCAAGCGCGTATGCCAATCCGCCAAGATCGGCAAACTCGACCAGCACGACGTCGTCGTCCAACCGTTCCACGATGGTGCCCACCTGCCCCTTGGCAAGACGTGCCAGCGGAATCGCTTCCAGGTTGGCTACGACATCAAGTATTTTCATCGCATTCTCCGATCACAAAACTTTGTCGCAAGTCTCGCGGAAGTATCGGTACACAACCGGTTTTGTCTGTTCACGCAGGTGCGGGCTGGCGAAGCCTACTTCCTGCGACCCTTCGCCAGATTCCCCGCGATGCGCATGCGCAGCGCGTTCAACTTGATGAAGCCGCCGGCATCGGCCTGGTTATAGGCGCCGCCGTCGTCGTCGAAGGTGGAGATCTTCATGTCGAACAGTGAATCGGTCTTTGACTCGCGGCCGGTGACCATCATGGTGCCCTTGTAGAGCTTGAGCCGCACCTTGCCATTGACGCTTTTCTGCGACTCGTCGATCAGCACCTGCAGCAAGTTGCGCTCGGGGGAGAACCAGTAGCCGTTGTAGATCAGGCGCGCATAGCGCGGCATCAGGTCATCCTTCAGTGCCAGCACTTCGCGGTCCATGGTGATCGATTCCATCGCGCGGTGCGCCTTCCAGATGATGCTGCCGCCCGGGGTCTCGTAGCAGCCGCGCGACTTCATGCCGACATAGCGGTTCTCGACCATGTCGAGCCGGCCGATGCCGTGCTTGCCGCCGATGGTGTTGAGTGTGGCCAGCACGGTGGCGGGCGACATCTTCTTGCCGTCGACGGCGACGATGTCGCCTTTGGCGAACGTGAGTTCGATGATCTGCGGCTTGTCGGGCGCCTTTTCGGGCGATACCGTCAGGCGCCACATCGACTCTTCCGGTGCGAAATTCGGGTCTTCGAGAATGCCGCCCTCATAGCTGATGTGCAGCAGGTTGGCATCCATCGAGTAGGGTGCGCCGCCGCCCTTGCGCTTCTTGAAGTCGACCGGGATGCCGTGTTTGTCTGCATACGCGAGCAGCTTGTCGCGCGACAGCAGGTCCCACTCGCGCCAGGGGGCGATCACCTTGACGTTGGGCATCAGCGCATAGGCACCGAGTTCGAAGCGCACCTGGTCGTTGCCCTTGCCGGTGGCACCATGCGAAATGGTATCGGCCTTGACCTTCCTGGCGATTTCGATCATGCGCTTGGCGATCAAGGGGCGCGCGATCGAGGTGCCGAGCAGGTATTCGCCTTCATAAAGCGTATTGGCGCGGAACATCGGAAACACGAAGTCGCGGACGAATTCTTCCTTCAGGTCGTCGATGAAGATGTTCTCGGGCTTGATGCCCATCTTCAGCGCCTTGGCACGCGCCGGCGCCACTTCCTCGCCCTGGCCGATGTCGGCGGTGAAGGTCACCACTTCGCAGTGATAGACGTCCTGCAGCCATTT
>CAYYFR010000025.1:0-1606 GCA_964470865.1 uncultured Burkholderiales bacterium
GCCATGATCATGATGTACGGCACCCTGTTCATGATGGCCGGCGCCTACACCCTGTCGAAAAACGGCCATGTGCGTGGCGACGTGTTGTACGGGTTTTTCCGCCCGCGCACCCAGGCCACGCTCGACCTGATCCTCTATTTCGTGTTTTTCATTCCGGGTGTGATCGCGCTGACCTACGCCGGCTACGACTATGCGGCCGATTCCTGGCGCATCAACGAGCATTCCAACATCACCGCCGACGGTCCGCCGGTGTATCCGTTCAAGAGCGTGATACCTCTGGCCGGGTTTTTCCTGCTGGCGCAGGGTATCGTGGAAATCGTACGTTGCATCATCTGCATTCGCCGGGGCGCCTGGCCCTCGCGCGAGCAGGACGTCGAAGAGGTCGATGTCGACAAGCTCAAGAAGATGGTGCACCAGGATGACGTGCAGGTGGCCAAATGAAGATCCGTCGCGAGCTCTGGTTCGGCTTTTCGCTGATGGCGATCATCGTCATCACCACATTGATCTTCACGCCCTG
The DNA here is from genome assembly GCA_964470865.1 of uncultured Burkholderiales bacterium. Classification (GTDB taxonomy): domain Bacteria; phylum Pseudomonadota; class Gammaproteobacteria; order Burkholderiales; family JAEUOS01; genus JAEUOS01. The sequence goes on from CAYYFR010000025.1 coordinate 518, forward strand.
GGGCAACATGAACAACGGCCATCTCGGCATGTTGATGTTGTCGCTGGTGGTGGTGGCCATCATGCTGGGCTTTCCCACCGCCTTTACGCTGATGGGCATGGGCGTGTTTTTCGGGTGGCTCAACTACCGCTCGGTCGATCCCGATACCGCCACGCGTCATGTGCTCGACCTGATGGTGCAGCGCGCCTACGCGGTGATGAGCAACGACGTGCTGATCGCCATTCCCCTGTTCGTGTTCATGGGCTATCTGGTCGAGCGCGCCGCCTTGATCGACAAGCTCTTCAAGAGCTTGCACCTGGCGATGGCGCGGGTGCCGGGTTCGCTGGCGGTGGCCACCATCGTCACCTGCGCGATCTTCGCCACCGCCACCGGGATTGTCGGTGCAGTGGTGACCCTGATGGGGCTGCTGGCCTTTCCGGCGATGTTGCGTGCCGGTTACAGCTCCAAGGTGGCGGCCGGCGCGATCACCGCCGGCGGCTGCCTCGGTATCCTGATTCCGCCCTCGGTGCTGTTGATCGTCTACGGCGCGACCGCCGGTGTTTCGGTGGTGCAACTGTATGCGGGTGCATTTTTTCCCGGCCTGATGTTAGCCGGGTTGTATGTGGGTTACATCGTGGTGCTGGCCAAGCTGCGGCCGGACCTGATGCCGCCACTGCCTGAAGCGGAGCGGCGGGTGGCATTGCCGCCGCTGGCGTTGTCGCTGTCCGCGCATGGACGCAATGCCTTTACCGGATTGCTGCGCGGCACGGGGGCGGCGGGTGTTGCCCGCGGCAAGGCGGCCGGGCAACTGGTGGTCACCCTGCTGCCGGCACTCGCCATCGCGCTGCTGCTGGCACTGATCTACCAGTCGGCGACGGCACCCTTGGTGGTTGAAGATACTTCCGGACTGGTGCAAGCCGGCGGAGCCATCGCCGCGGAGGAAAACAAGGGCACGGACAGCGGTGGCCTGCAGGAGCCCAGGGAGGAGGGCACGGGCTTGGCGGAACCGAAAGAGGAAAGCAGCACCGGGCTGGCGGAGCCTACGGAAGAGGCTGCCAGCCTGGCCGACCCCAAGGCTGCGGACGCGCCCAAGGCGGAGGCGCCCAAGGC
>CAYYFR010000025.1:1706-20492 GCA_964470865.1 uncultured Burkholderiales bacterium
GAGGCGCCCAAGGCGGAACCGCAAGTCGCCGCTCCAGCCGGACCACGGCTGGACACGCCGCAATGGCTGATCGGCCTGGCGGCCGCTTGCGTGGTGCTTCTTGCCGCGCTGTATGCCTGCTGGACCTGGGAACGGCTGGAGATTTTCAAGATGCTGCTGGCGTCGTTCTTTCCGCTGGCAGTGCTGATACTCGCGGTGCTGGGCTCGATTGTGTTCGGCCTGTCGACACCGACCGAGGCGGCGGCGGTCGGCGCCTTTGGCGGCTGCCTGCTGGCGGGCGCCTATCGTTATGCTGAGCATCGCAGGCGCCCTGGCACAGCCGTCGGCAGCCCGGTGTGGGCGACGACGAAGGAACTGGGCACCATCGTCAAGGAATCCTCGTTCCTGACCGCCAAGACCAGTGCAATGGTGTGCTGGCTATTTGTCGGCTCGTCCATCTTTTCGGCTGCATTCGCGCTCCTCGGAGGGCAGGAACTGGTAGAGAAGTGGGTGCTGTCGCTGGGGCTTACGCCGTTGCAGTTCATGATCCTGGCGCAATTCATCATTTTTATTCTCGGCTGGCCGCTGGAATGGACCGAGATCATCGTCATTTTCATGCCGATTTTCATCCCGCTTTTGCCCAAGTTCGGGGTCGATCCACTGTTCTTCGGCTTGTTGGTGGCGTTGAACCTGCAGACAGCGTTCCTCTCGCCACCGGTGGCGATGGCGGCGTTTTATCTCAAGGGCGTGGCACCGCCGCACGTGACCTTGAACCAGATATTTGCCGGCATGCTGCCCTTCATGGGAATCCAGATCGTGGCGCTGGTACTCCTGTACTTGTTTCCCGATATCGGGCTGTGGCTGCCGCGCACTTTGTACAAATAGGTTTTGGCGACATGCCGGGGTGCTGCGCACCGGGCATGACGCCATAACTCCCCGCGTCGGAGCGTCACTGGCGTGACGTTCAACGCGGCGCGCCGGGTGGCGTTTCTCTGCGGCCGGGGGCCAGCGCTCTCGGGTCTTGCGGACGTTCCGGGTGTTGCGGCAGGGTGTCGTGAATCTCGTCCCACTGCGCTTTCGAATCGGTGAAAAAGTGGAACAGCGGCCGTTCCTCGATCGCTGTGTCGAGGCTGCCCAGACGCAGGCGCAATGCGTTGGGCATGCTGTCGCGCCGGCTATAGAGCGGTGAACCGCAGTGGCGGCAGAACGAACGCGTCACGCCAATGGGGCCGGCAAAATGCGTCAGAGAATCGGCGCCGGCGAGCAGGCGAAAGCCGGCCTCATCGACAGTGGCGTTGACGCCGTAGGCGGTGCCGCTGGCCTTGCGGCAACGCTGGCAGTGGCAAATGCCGATCTGGCCAAGCGGGGCGTGGAGTTCATAGCGGATGGTGCCGCACAGGCAGCTGCCTTTGAGCATGGTTCGGGTTCCTTGAAAAGGTTCGGGGAAGTCGCGAGGGTACTCAAGCGTCGCGACCGGTGCAACACGCCACTGCGCCGGGTGCGCCGGTCAGAGCGAGGCTGAAAGACCAAGTGCCAGCAACAGCAGCGCCGCCACTACCCGCACATTGAACAAGACGGTGACGATCAGCCAGACCAGGGGATCCTCCTTCCGGCTTCCTGCTGCGCAGGCGCGCCCAGATGAGAATCATGGTGGCAGGCACTGCGATGATCCCCACCGGCATGGCGCCCAGTGCGACGCAGGAGCCGCCGTCGCGGGAGCCGAAAATCAGTGCGGCGAAAATCAATGCTTGCACTGCCAGCGGCAGCAGAAAAGCCAAAGATTCTCATGGTTCCGGTGTTCCGGTGTCGTCCATGCCGCGGCTCAATTCGGCCCTGGCCGCCGCAGCGAGCGCCTGATATTTGACGCGGAATGCGTCAAGGTTTTCCTGCTCCAGTTCTTCCAGATCAAGCAGTGCATTGTGCGCACCTCGGGTGGCGCGGATCAATTCGTCCAGCTTGACCTGGATCGCCTCGGTGTCCCGATTTTGCGTGTTCTGGATCAAGAAAACCATCAGGAAGGTGATGATGGTGGTGCCGGTGTTGATGACCAGTTGCCAGGTGTCGCTGAAGCCGAACAGTGGCCCGGTGATGATCCACACGACGATGACGCCCACGGCCAAGGTAAAGACCCTGGGGCGGCCGCAGAAATGCGCCGTGCGTTTGGCAAATTGCGAGTACCAGGATGTGCTGCTCATGCGCGACCTCGTTTCGGGTTGAATTCTCGCGCCGGGTTGCGCGCTGGAGCGGCTGCGCCACGGTCCGTCAGCGTGCCGGTTGCAGCAGAAAGGCGGCGCGGAGGCGCTGCAATTCGGCCAGCAGCGCCGTCACGCCGCCGGTTCTCGACAGCGGCGCGAAACCGCGATCATGACTGCGGAAAAGCGTGTCGGCACTGAAATGGCTTGCGGCGGCATCTGCGGATGCGCAACGTCGCGCCGCTCGGCTTCATCATCGCCTGCCACGACGCACCCTGCGCCACGGCGGCGCTGGCGCCTACGACACATGCCGGCGCGACAAATGCGGTTTTCTTTCGCATGCTGCCTCCCCAAGTCCGACAGGCTGCTACGCGCGTCCCTGCCCGTTTCCCAACACCACCCATTTCACGCTGGTCAAGCCTTCAAGCCCCACCGGGCCGCGCGCGTGCAGCTTGTCGTTGGAAATGCCGATCTCGGCGCCCAGGCCGTATTCGAAGCCGTCGGCGAAACGGGTGGAGGCGTTGACCATTACCGAGGCCGAATCGACTTCGCGCAGGAAGCGCATGGCGTTGCCGTGATGCGCGGTGACGATCGCGTCGGTGTGCCGCGAGCCGTAGCGTTCGATGTGGTCCATCGCCTGGTCGAGGTCGTCGACGACTCTCACCGAGAGGATCGGCGCCAGATATTCGGTGGACCAATCCGCTTCGCTGGCGGGTTGCATGCTCGGGACGAGTTGCATCGCGGCGGCGTCGCCGCGCAGTTCCACGCCCTTGGCGGTGTAGATCGCCGCCAGCCGCGGCAGCACCGCCGGCGCGATGGCGGCGTGCACCAGCAGGGTTTCCATGGTGTTGCAGGTGCCGTAGCGCTGCGTCTTGGCGTTGTCGGCGATAGCCACCGCCATCTCGATGTCCGCATGCGCATCGATGTACACATGGCAAATGCCGTCCAGGTGCTTGATCATCGGAATCCTCGATTCGCGCATCAGGCGTTCGATCAGGCCGCGGCCGCCGCGCGGGACGATGATGTCGACATATTCGGTCATGGTGATCAGCTCGCCCACCGCGGCGCGGTCGGCGCTTGCAACCACCTGCACCGCGTCGGCCGGCAGGCCGGCGGCGGCCAGTCCGGCGCGCACGCATTCGGCGATCGCGCGATTCGAATGCAGGGCTTCGGAGCCGCCGCGCAAAATGCAGGCGTTGCCGGACTTGATGCACAGCCCGGCGGCGTCTGCGGTGACGTTGGGGCGCGATTCATAGATGATGCCGATCACGCCCAGCGGCACACGCATCCTGCCCACCTGGATGCCGCTGGGGCGGAACTTGAGCTCGATTAACTCGCCCACCGGGTCGGGCAGTTCGGCGATCTGTTCCAGGCCCTGTGCCATGGTTTCCAGCGCCTGGTCCGACAGGCGCAAACGATCCAGCATGGCGCCATCGAGCCCCTTGGCGCGGCCGGCGTCGAGGTCGCGCGAGTTCTCGGCTTGCAGGCGTGCGCCCTCGCTGCGCAGCGCCTGCGCAATGGCCATCAGCGCGGCATTGCGGGCCGCCGTGGGGGCCCGCGCCATGGCGCGCGCGGCGAAGCGTGCGGCGCGGCCCATGTCGCGCATCATGGACGCGATCTCGCTTGCAGGTTTGAGGACGGCGCTCATCGGACTGATTCTAGGTGAAAACGCCGCCGCAGCGCGGCGTGGCGAAGGGATCAGGCCGCCAGGCGCGCCCCGAGCCGGTAAAACTCTTCCCACACGTCGTCCGACAATTCACGCGGACGCAATCCCTTGATCAGGCGGTCGATGGCGGCAGCGTGCTTGAGCGCCTCGCCGATCCTGCGCGGGCTGATGGCGCGCGCGCGGCGCTCGTAGGCGGGCAGGCGCGGCCCCTTGTTGAACACTCTTTCGCCGCGCCTGATCCTGGCCAGCGCGCGCACGTCGTCGGCCATCGCCCACAGGATCAGCGGCGGCGCCTCGCCCTCGCCCTTCAAACCGTCGAGCATGCGCCGCAGGCGCAGCAGATCGCCCGTAAGCCAGGCCTCGGACAACTTGAACACATCGTAACGCGCCACGTTGAGCACCGCTTCACGCACCATTTCGAGCGACAGCAGGCCGGGTGGATGGAGGAGAGCCAGCTTTTGCAGCTCCTGATGCGCGGCCAGCAGGTTGCCCTCGACCTTGTGGGCGATGAATTCAAGGGTCTCGCGGTCGGCACTCTGCTGTTGCCGGGCCAGGCGCTCGCCCAGCCAGCCCGGCAGGGCCGGGGCATCGATGGCGCGCGATTCCACCAGCACGCCGGCGTCGGCCAGGCTTTTGCACCAGACGGTCTTGAGCGTGCTCCAGTCGCCCGGGAAGGTGATCAGGAGCGCGGCATCGGCATGCGCCAAGCGCGCCAGGTCCGCCAGCGCCTCTGCGCCCTCGCGGCCGGGCTTGCCGCCGGGAATGCGCAAGTCGATCAGCACGCGATCGCCGAACAGCGACATGCCCGCAAGCTCGCTCTTTGGCCCGGCCCAGTCGAAATGCTGGGTCACCGAAAACACCTTGCGATCGGTGAAGCCACGCGCACGCGCGGCGGCACGGATGGCGTCGGCCGCTTCCAGGGCGCGCAGCGACTCCTCGCCGGTGACCGCGTACAGGGGCGCGAAGCCCTTGGCGAGTTGCGCCGGCAATTGCTCGGGTGTCAGGTGCATGCGGCGGGTGACACGCGCAGGGCGCCTACTTGTCGCGCTTCAGGGGTTGCGCGGCTGCGATGCGGCGCAGTATCTGTTGCACCATGTCGGATTGCATGTCGCGGTAGATCAGGGCTTCCTCGGTTTCCTTGGCCAGCACCTGATTGTCGTTGAACGGAAAGTCGCGTTCGATCAGCAGCAGCACCGGTTCGACCAGGTCGCGCCCCTGGCGATCGGCGACACGGAAGTCGAAGTTGTAGCGCAGCCGAAACTCGCGCACCCGCCCCGAACTCGATAGCGAGAGGATGGTCTTGCCGCGCAGTTCGCGCAAAGGCGTGAGAACGGCTTCGGCCTCTTCGCGGCGCGCCACGATGCGGGTCTTGGTGCCGGCGCGCAGGGTGCGCTTTAGCTCGGCGCCCAGCGGGTTGCTGTCGGGCAGGTCGACAAACAGGGTCTCGTAGGGTAATTCGGCGCTGCCGCGCAATTGAAAACCGCAGCCGGCCAGCAGCAACAGCGCGCCTGCCAGAGTGGCTGCGACCAGGCGCGGCGAAATTTTCGGGGTGACCATGGGCTGCGGCCTTGTCAGATCACTATATTGACCAGGCGCCCGGCGACCACCACGACCTTCTTCGCCGCTTTGCCGTCCATGAACCGGCGCGCGGTCTCGGAGGCGCAAGCCAGCGACTCGATCTCCTGTTGCGATGCGCCGGCCGCGACCACGACACTGCCGCGGTGTTTGCCGTTGATTTGCAGCACCAGTTCGACCACCTCGGACTTGAGTGCGTCGGCATCGACCCTGGGCCACGGCGCGTCGAGGATGTCGCCCATGTCGGCAGCGAAGCCCAGCTCGATCCACAGCGCATGCGTGATGTGCGGCACCACCGGATTCAAGGCGCGCAACAGGATCGACAACCCCTCGCGCACCACCGCCGCGGCCGCTGCCTCGCCGCGCGCCACACCGTCGAGCGCGTTGAGCAGCTTCATCGCGCCCGAGACCACCGTGTTGTACTGGATGCGCGCGATGTCGAAGTCGATCTGTTTCAGGGTGGCATGCACCTCGCGCCGCTGCCTTTTCAGGGCTTCGGAGAGCGCATCGGCACGCAGCGCCGGCGCCTCTGCGATGGCGCCGGACCATGCGTACGCGAAGGCCCACAGGCGTTTCAGAAAGCGCGTCGAGCCCTCGACCCCGGCATCGCTCCACAGCAGCGTGTCCTCCGGCGGCGAGGTGAACATGGTGTACAGGCGCGCGGTATCGGCGCCGTACTTCTCGATCAGGTCCTGCGGGTCGACGCCGTTGTTCTTCGATTTCGACATCGTGCCGATGCCGTTGTAGTCGATCGCCAGGCCGTCGCTCTTGCGGATGGCGCCGCTGATGCGGCCGTCGGGCCCGAGGATGTTCTCCACCTCGTCGGGCCAGAAGTATTCCAGCGCGCCGCTTTCGCTCTTGCGCGAGTAGATGTGATTGAGCACCATGCCCTGGCACAAGAGCTTGACGAAAGGCTCGTCGAACTTGACCAGACCCATGTCGCGCATCACCTTGGTCCAGAAACGCGCGTACAGCAGATGCAGCACCGCATGCTCGATGCCGCCGATGTACTGGTCCATCGGCATCCAGTAGTCGTTGCGCGCATCGACCATGCCGGTGTCGCTGCCGGGCGAGCAATAGCGCATGAAGTACCAGGACGAATCGACAAAGGTATCCATGGTGTCGGTTTCGCGCCGCGCCGGCTTGCCGCAGGTCGGGCAGGTGACGCCGGCGTGAAAGCCTTCATGCTTGACAAGCGGGTTGCCGGAACCATCCGGGATGCAGTCTTCCGGCAGGATCACCGGCAGGTCTTTCTCCGGAACCGGCACCGCACCATGCACCGCGCAGTGGATGATCGGAATCGGCGTGCCCCAGTAGCGCTGGCGTGAAATGCCCCAGTCGCGCAGGCGCCAGGTGACTTTTTTCTCACCCAGCCCGAGGGCAGCCAAGTCGGCTGCCACCGCGTTCACCGCTTCCTTCAAGGCCAGCCCGTCGTACTTGCCGCTGGCCAGGCACTTGCCCAGCTGTTTGTCGGCATACCAATCGTCCCAGGCGTCGGTGGAAAATGTCCGCCCTTCGATGCCGACCACCTGGCGGATCGCCAGGCCGTATTTCCTGGCGAACTCGAAGTCGCGCTCGTCATGCGCCGGCACACCCATCACCGCGCCGTCGCCATAGCTCATCAGCACATAGTTGCCAACCCAGATTTCGATCGGCGCGCCGCAGAAGGGGTGCTTGACGTAGAGACCGGTCGGCATGCCGGTTTTTTCGCGCAGCGCCAGTTCCGCTTCGGTAGTGCCGCCCTTGGCGCACTCCGCGATGAACCGCGCCAGTTGCGGATTGGTGGCGGCCGCGTGTTCGGCCAACGGATGCTCGGGCGCCACCGCGCAGAAGGTCACGCCCATGATGGTGTCGGCGCGCGTGGTGAACACATGCATCCGGCCACCCTGGATCAGCGTGCCGTCGGCGCCCCTGATCTCGTGCGGGAAGGCGAAGCGCACCCCTTCGCTCTTGCCCAGCCAGTTCTCCTGCATCAGGCGCACGCGCTCGGGCCAGCCCGGCAACTTGGTCAGCGTGTGGTCGAGCAGTTCGTCGGCATAGTCGGTGATCTTGAAGTAATAGCCGGGAATCTCGCGCTTTTCAACCGCCGCGCCGGTACGCCAGCCGCGGCCGTCGATCACCTGCTCATTGGCCAGTACGGTGCGGTCGATCGGGTCCCAGTTGACGACCTGGGTTTTGCGGTAGGCGATGCCTTTTTCGAGCATCTTCAGAAACAGCCACTGGTTCCACTTGTAGTAGTGCGGGTCGCAGGCCGCCATCTCGCGGCTCCAGTCGATCGCCAGCCCCATCGACTGCATCTGCCGCTTCATGTAGGCGATGTTCTCGTAGGTCCACTTGGCCGGCGCCACCTTGTTCTTGATGGCGGCGTTTTCTGCCGGCAGGCCGAACGCATCCCAGCCCATCGGCATCAACACGTTGTAGCCGTTCATGCGCAGATGGCGCACCATCACATCATTGATGGTGTAGTTGCGCACATGGCCCATGTGCAGCTTGCCCGAAGGGTAGGGCAGCATCGAGCAGGCGTAATACTTGGGTTTCTCGCCACCCTGCGCGTTTTTCGCATGCTCCACGGTCAGGTAGGCGGCGCTCGCCCGCCAATGCGCTTGCGCCGCCTGTTCGACCGCAGAATGGTTGTATTTTTCTTGCATGGCCACGCCTTACGAGCTCCCGCTTGCGAATCCGAAATTATAGCCGTTGACCACTGCTGGCTCTCTGTAGCACCATGCTGCGGTGGCCTTTGAGGTGCAAATGTGCATTGCGTCACATTGGCCCGTATTTGCCGCGCATCCGCGCGGTTGCGCCAGCACGTATAGCCTCATGTTCCCCACGATTCCCCGGAGTTGACATGCAAATCAAAAACCTTGTTGCCGCCCTTGTGTTGTCGTTTGGCGCTTTTGGCGCATGCGCCGCGCCCACTGCAGTAGTCGAGGGCGTGCAGATGCCCGCATGGGTCGAGCGCGGCGGCCTCAAGCGGCCGCTCGCCGCCGGCATGGAACTGGAGGCCGCCGATCGCATCAGCACCGGCGCCAACTCGCGCGTCTTGTTGCGCCTGGCCGAGGGCAGCCAGGTCAAGCTGGGGGAGAATGCGCAGATGTCCCTGGATCGCCTGGCGCAACGCCAGGACGGGCGTCAGACTTTCCTGCAGGCCGCGCTCGACGTTTCGCGCGGTGCCTTTCGCTTCACCACCGATGTCAAGGCCAAGCTTCTCAGTCGGCGCGAAGTCGATATTCGCGTCACCACCGTCACAGCAGGCATCCGCGGCACCGATTTGTGGGGCAAATCCGCCGATGATCGCGATATTGTCTGCCTGATCGAGGGCAGGATCGCCGTGCAGCGCGAGGCGGAGCAACCGGTGAATCTGGACCAGGCGCTGCAGTTCTACATCGCGCCCAAGGCTGGCGGCCGGCCGGATGCCTCGAGACCGGTGCAACTGGCCACGGTCACACCTGAGCAACTTACCCAGTGGGCAGCGGAAACGGAAATCGCCGCCGGCCAGGGAGCGGCACGACGCGGTGGCAAGTGGAAGCTGGTGGCGGCAGCAAGCCCTGACCAGAATGCCGCGCTGGCCGTGTACGACAGGCTGCGCGCAGAGGGTTATGCGGCTTCGATCTTTCCCGTAGGCAGCGCGGAAAAGCGTGCCTATGAGGTGCGTATCGGCGGCTTGCCCAGCAAGGCCGAGGCGGAGGCCCTGGCTATCCGGGTTGAGCCGATTACCGGCAGCCGGGGCCGCGCCGGCACCTGATCCGGGCGGCCCGGGCGGGCTGCTGGCGGCCAGCGCCTTGCGCGGGCCCTGTTCCGGCTTGTGCGCTGCGATGTATCCTTGCGCCTTCGACCCCGGAGACGCAACGCATGAACCAACGCCCGCAGCACGATGCGCCAGGCATCAACGGCGAGCGCCTGTGGGCCTCGCTGATGGACATGGCCAACATCGGCGCCACCCCCAAGGGCGGCGTCAAGCGCATTGCGCTGACGCCCGAAGACAAGGCCGGGCGCGACCAGTTCGTCGCCTGGTGCAAGGCTTCCGGGCTCAGCGTGCGGGTGGATCGCATCGGCAATATCTTCGCGCGACGCCAAGGTGCCGACCCTACCGCAGCGCCGGTGATGAGTGGCAGCCACCTCGATACCCAGCCCTCCGGCGGGCGCTTCGACGGCTGCTACGGCGTCATGGCGGCACTGGAGGTTTGTCGCAGCCTCGACGACCACCGCATCCGCACGCGCCGACCGATCGAGGTGGCGGTGTGGACCAACGAAGAGGGTTCGCGTTTCACGCCGGTCATGGAGGGCTCTGCGGTGTTCGTCGGCGCTTTCACGCTTGAACACGCACGGGCGCAAAGGGATGCCGAGGGCATCGCCATGGGCGACGCGCTCGACGCTATCGGCTACAACGGCGATGCGCCGATCGGTACGCCGGTGGCGGCGTATTTCGAGGCGCATATCGAGCAGGGCCCGGTGCTGGAGAATGCCGGCAAGGTCATTGGCGTGGTCACTGGTGGCCTGGGCCAGCGCTGGTTCAACCTGACGGTGAGCGGGATGGAAGCGCATGCCGGGCCGACGCCCATGCATCTGCGTCGCGACGCCTTGCAGGGTGCCAGCCACATCATGCAGGCGATCGATGCGTTGGGACGCAGCGGGGTCGACACCCGTGGCACGGTCGGATATGTGAAGGTGGAGCCGAATTCGCGCAACGTGATACCGGGCCGCGTGACCTTCAGTGTCGACTTGCGCGCCGGCAACGATAGCGAGCTGGCGCGTCTCGTGGCGGGCATGCATGAAGCGGCCGGGCGCATATGCCGCGAGCGAAACCTGGAGCTTGCCATCGAGCAGACGGTGTATTACCCGCCGACGCCGTTTGCTGTCGAATGCCGTGAAGCGGTGCGCGCCGCTGCCGAGCGCCTGGGCTACCCGCATATGGAGCTGGTGAGTGGCGCCGGGCACGATGCCATTTGTCTGGCCTCGGTGTGCCCGGCCGGGATGATCTTCGTGCCCTGCAAGGACGGCATCAGCCACAACGAGATCGAGGATGCCAAGGCGTCCGATCTCAGCGCCGGCTGCAACGTGCTGCTGCAGGCGATGCTCGAACGCGCCGAGGTGATGTGATGGCCGATCAGGCGCAAGTGCGCAAGCGCATTGAAGATGCGCTCGACGCCAATCATCAGTGGATGCTTCGCACCCTGCGGGACATGGTCGAGGCGGAAAGTTTTTCAGGCCACGAGCAGGCGGCGCAGACCGAAATGCGCTTTACGCTCGAAGCGCTGGGCTTCGCGGTACGCGAAATTCCCGTCGACCTGGCGGCGATCAAGGACAGCGCGCTGTATTCGCCGGTGGTCGAGGAGCTGCATGGCTGCCACAACCTGCTTGCCTCGTACACGCCCGGCGCCGGTGCCGGCCGCTCGCTCATGATCAGCGGCCACGTCGACGTGGTGCCCACCGGCCATCTGGGCTTGTGGCACAAGCCGCCCTTCGAAACCTACATGCGCGACGGCTGGTTCTATGGGCGTGGCGCAGGCGACATGAAAGGCGGCCTGGTGGCGGCCCTGACCGGCATCAAGGCCCTGGCCGAAGCCGGCTACCGGCCGGCTGCGCCGCTCTGGTTCAACACCGTGGTCGAGGAGGAATGCACCGGCAACGGAGCGCTTGCCACCGTCGAGTACCTGAAGGCCAACCACATCCGCATCGACGCCATGCTCGACCCCGAGCCCTTCGGCGAGTCGATCATGAGCGGGCAGGTCGGCACGGTGTGGGGGCAGTATCACCTGACCGGCCGCCCGGCACATGCGATGGAAGCGCAGAAAGGCCTCAATCCGATCGAGGCTGCGCTTGCCGTGTGGCAAAGCCTGAAGGCGGTGGAGGCGCGCTGGAATCCGCCGCAGGCGCGACATCCGCTGTTCGGCGATCATCCGCACCCGCTCAATTTCAATCTCGGCAAGATCCACGGCGGCGAGTGGGCATCCTCGGTGCCGACCACCTGTCGGGTGGATTTCCGCTTCGGCATTTATCCCGGGCGCGACCCGGCCGAGGCCAAGCTTGAAGTGGCAGCGGCGATCCGCGCGGCGGTCGCGGCCCTGCCCGAGCCGCCCAGGTGCGCGATCAGCTTCGACGGCTTTCATGCACCCGGTTGCGTGGTCGATCTTGCGGCAGCACCGATGCAGTTGCTGGCGCGCTGTCACACTGCTGTCAACGGCCAGGCGCCGGTCTCGTATGCGGCCACCGGCACCACCGACGTGCGCCTGTTTCAGCTGGGCGCCGGCATTCCCTCGACCTGCTACGGGCCGCGCGCGCAACGCATCCATGCGCTCGACGAATGCGTCGAGATCGCCAGCATGCGGCGCGTGGCGCTGGTGTATGCCCTGTTCATCGCCGAATGGTGCGGGCTCGAACCGCTTTGACGCATCCAACAACCCACAAGGATTTCTATGAGCGACGCCGCTGAAGGGACCGTCAGCACCGAGTTGCGCGGCCATGTGTTGATCATGCGCATCGACCGGCCGAAGAAGTTGAACGGTTTTACCGTCAAGATGATCCGCGAACTGGCGGCGGCCTATTCGGAACTGGAAGACACCGATGAGGCATGGGTGGGTGTGCTGTGCGCCGAGGGCGCGCATTTCACCGCCGGCCTGCAGCTCGATCAGCTCGGGCCCTACATGGCGCGCGGCGAGTCGGTGTGGCCGGAGAAGCACATCGATCCATTGGACCTGCGGGTGAACAAGCGCAGCAAGCCACTGGTGGTCGCGGTGCAGGGCATTACCTTCACGCTGGGCATCGAGTTGATGCTGGCGGCCGACATCGTGGTGGCGGCGCACGATTGCCGCTTTGCGCAGCTCGAGGTCAAGCGCGGCATCATGGCCACTGGCGGCGCCACTGTGCGCATGATGGAGCGTGCCGGCTGGGGCAATGCCATGCGCTACCTGCTCACCGGCGACGAATTCGATGCCGCTGCCGCGCTGCGCATGGGTTTTGTGCAGGAGGTGGTGCCGGCCGGTAGCCAGTTCGAGCGCGCCCTGGAGATCGCCGAGCGCATTGCCGCCCAGGCGCCGCTGGCGGTGCGTGCGACCATCGCCTCGGCGCGTCTGGCCGCCGCAAGCGGGCCGGACGCGGCGATTGCCGTGTTGCGCGAGGTGCAGGCGCGACTGGCCAACAGCGCTGACGCGGCCGAAGGCGTGGCTTCGTTCATCGAGAAACGCGCCGCGCGATTCGCAGGCGAGTGAGCGCCGCGCTGCACTGGCGCACCTATGCCGCGCTGGCGGGCGGGGTTGCGATCGTTTCCACCGCATCGATCCTGGTGCGCTTGGCGCAAACCCAGGGCGTGCCTTCGCTGGCGATTGCCGCATGGCGCATGGCACTGGCAGCCCTGGTGCTGATGCCCCTGTTGCTGCTGCGCTCGCGCACCGAGTTGGGCGCGCTGTCGCGCCGCGACTGCTGGCTGGCCGCCGCCGCGGGGGCGTTCCTGGCGGCGCACTTCGCATCCTGGATCGTCTCGCTCGAATACACCTCGGTGGCCAGCAGTGTCGCCCTGGTGACCACCAATCCGATCTGGATCGCGCTGTTTTCACTGTTGGTTTTGCGCCAGCGCATGCCGTTGCTGCGCGCGTTGGCGGTTGCCCTGTCGCTCGCCGGCAGCGGCATCGTGCTGTGGGCCGACAGCGGCGCGGCGGTGCTCGGCGCCCCCAATCCGCTGCTGGGCAACACCTTGGCCCTCGTGGGATCACTCGCCATGTGCGGCTATCTGCTGCTCGGCCGCCGCCTGCGGGCGCATATCTCCGTGCTCACCTATATCGGCGTGGTGTATGCGGTGGCCGCGCTGTGCCTGATGGCGTTGGCGCTGGCGAGCGGTACGCAAATGGGCGGCTACCCCTATTTCGCGTGGATCCTGCTGGCGGCGATGGCGCTCGGTCCGCAACTGTTGGGCCACGGTGCTTTCAACTATGCGTTGAAGCACGTTTCGGCCACCATGATCGCCCTGGCCGTGCTGGGCGAGCCGATCGGGTCGACGATTCTGGCCTGGCTGTTGTTTGGCGAGGCGGTCGGGCCCTTGAAGCTGGCCGGCATGAGTCTGCTGCTGGGGGGTATTTTCCTGGCCGCCCGCAGCGAGAGCGCGTGACATGGGTCCTTGACGGCAACAGGAAATGTCGGGAAACTTTACATTGATTGCACGGGGTTACCATGTAGCTGGCAGGCCTGTGATTCGTGAACAAAAAAAGTATGCAAAATCAAATGCTTATGACGAAGCTGCGGATATGGTTCGGTTTTTGCCTCACTTCTGACAGATGCGCCATTTTCGAGATTGGACAGCCATGAAACCAGCCTTTGTATGGTTTTTTCTGCCGTACCTGGTGGCAGCCAGCGCGCTTGTGTGCGCGTTTCCGGCCACCGCGTCAACCCAGGTGCTGTACGACTCGGCGCAGGCGCCCGATGTCTCCTACACACCGATCACACCGGGCTGGCTCAGTGGCGTGTTTGTCAATGCGCAGCAATCAGTGGGATCGGACGGCACTACCGTAGCGCCGAATGTCAGCGCGCCCTTCGATCTGGGTGCGCGCGGAGGCTACTCGAACCAGTTTGCGTTCGGCGGATTGGTCAACCCGGGGTTTCCTGGCCTGGATCGCAACGCGGGCTTCACCTTGACCTTTGGTTTTCGCCTGCTGCAGGAAGACCATTCGCTCAACGTGAATCGCGCCGGCTTTTCGGTGATCTTGCTCGACAGCGCGCACCGCGGTGTCGAAATCGGCTTCCAGGACGAGCGCATCTTCGCCCAGCGTGATGGCGCCAATTTGTTTACCGCTGGTGAATTCAATGATGTCGCTGCACCCAGCGCTTTCGCCTTCAACCGCTGGGATCTGAGGATCGGCGCCGCCGGCTATTCACTCACACGCGCCGATCCTGGTGGCGCGAGCCCGATACTGAGCGGCGCCTTGCGCGATTACTCCAGCGTTGGCTTCCCGGCCAGCCTGGCCTACGGCGCCTCGAACTACCTGTTTGTAGGCGACAACACCACCTCCGCAGGGGCGGTATTCACACTGACCTATCTGGCAGTGACCACCGCGCCGGTACCCGAACCGTCTACCTACGGCATGTTGCTGGCAGGGCTGGCGCTGGTGGGTGCAGTTGTGAGTCGGCGCCGCCGCTTCCCCGGTTAGTTGAGCGCGGAGCGGAAAGCCGCAGATGCCGGGATGGTAAAAAAACCTGCAAATTGAAAGTACAAACTTCAATTTGCAGGTTTTCCGGGAGCATCGTCCGAGATGGCGCGGGCAAGGCAATGCACCGCGACGCCAGCAGTGATCCGACAGGCTGCTAGTCCTTGAGCGCCTCAACCTGCAGCATCAACGTGACTTCATCACTTACAGCCGGAATGAAGGTCTTCATGCCGAATTCCGAGCGCTTGATCTTGGCCGTGGCGTCCGCGCCGCACATGGGTTTTTTGTTGAAAGGGTGATTGCCGCAGCGAAAACCCGTGACGGTCAGGGTCAGGGGCTTGCTCACACCGAGCATGGTGAAGTCGCCGTCCACCGAGGTCAGCGCCTCACCGGTGAAGTTGAGCTTGCTCGACTTGAAGGCCATGGTCGGAAACTTGTCGGCATTGAAAAAATCCGGGCCTTTCACATGTTTCTCGAACGCTTCGTTGGCACCGCCGGAGAACGACGCGGTTTGAATCGTGATGTCGATACTGCCGCTCTTTGCCGCCATGTCGAGCACGATCTTGCCGGCGGTTTTGGTGAACTGCGCCATATGGGTGGAAAACCCCAGATGATTGATCGCGAAGCGCGGTATGGTGTGAGTCGGCTCGACGGTGTAACTCTCGGGGGCGGCGTGTGCATTAAGCGAAAGCAGGGTAGAGAGAACTGCGCTTGCGGCGAAAAACAATTTCATGCGAATCTCCGATGTGAGAGGGTGGAACTACTTTTTAAGGTAAACCTTGAAACGGACAGCCACTTCGTTGGCCACCACCGCGGTGTCGGCCCAGGATCCTTCACCGATCTTGAAGTCAAGACGCTTGAGCGGCACCATGCCTTCGATCAGCGTTCCGCCAGCGTCCGCCTTGGCGCTGAAACTGGCGACTACATCCTTGGTGATGCCCTTGAGCGTGAACTTGGCCGGTGCCTCGAAGCGGCCACCGCCGAGCGCCTTGGCGGTAATGACATTGAAGCTGGCTTTTGGAAACTGCTTGCCATTGAACCAGGAGGCGCCCAGGGCGTCGCGATTCCAGTTTTCGTCGCCAAAGTCGATGCTGGCTACGTCGACTTCAATGGCCGCCCTGGTTGCATCGGGCTTCGCCGGATCGAATGTTACCTGTGCCGCGAACTTTCTGAATTTTCCGTCACCCGGAACATTTTCCTGTTTGAAGCCAAACGCGATCTGGCTTTTGGCCAAATCCACGCTTTGCGCATGGGTAGCTGTACCAATCGATAACGCAAGTACTGCTACCAAACACTGCCAAGCCATTTTTATTCCTTTCGAGGTCGCGAGCAGGGAAACGCGGCAACCAATACTGATCTCGGATATCCACCGCAGGTGTGCCTTGACCAAACCGGCGCGTGCCCAGTCGGTCGAGGCATGGGATTTTTGCATGATGTTTGTGCCGGCCCGAAAAGACGCGGATTGTAATGTAGGTGTGACTTCTCACGCCCAGGTTCGAATGCGAGACAACGATCCTCCGGTACAGGGGGATAAAGCCTTGAATTCGACCAAGCAGAGAGCTATGGACCGTTTCAGGCTGGCGCAGTTCCGCCATTGCGCGCTTAACTTTCTGACCCTGCGCCTGGCCTTATCGCACCGATTTTGCGGCATGACGCAGGCGCCAGGCCAGCCAGAAGGCGGCCGCTGCCGCGACTAAGTGCTTGAGCGTATGCCCGCTGACCCCACCCAGCGTTTCGAAGACTTGCGCATCGTGCAACTCGAGCGCTTTGGCAATCAGGTAAAGCGCGATTGCGCCGAGCCAGTCAGTGGCTTTCAAGAGCCCGCCGCGGAACATCGCACAGACCAGCGGAATCAGCAGTACAGGCAGGAATTGCACCAACAGGTAGGCGCGCAGGTCACCGTTGCCGGACATCTCGCTCGCATACCAGAGCCACACCGAGGCGGTCGCGACAAGCCAGGCCGTGAGAATCACGACAGGTCGTCCAAAGCCGCCTGCCACGCGCTCGGCCAGCAGCGCTAACGTGAGCCAGGCGCAAGCCCAGGCGATCGGCAGGCGATCTATGCCCAATCCGAAGTTGTCGGGTGACCAGTGATAAAAGCCGGAACCCACAGTCGTCAACGCGACTGCGCTGAAAAACATGCCCCATGCAGCGCGCGCCGGGTGTGGCAGCGGCAGGCGCAGCGCTGCCTTCAAGCCCAGCCATCCGGCCAGCAAGAACGGCAGGTTGGAAAGCACGTCGGCGGCATGGGGTATTCCCAGCCAGGCGCGGGTATCGGCGAACCGATGGTAATCGGCGGGCTGCGCGATCCGGCCGTGCCACAAAAGCGCACTGGCGATCGCCAAAACCACACCACACAGGAAAAGCGCAGGCGCGGAAAAGCCGAGCCTGTTGCCTGATCGCCTGGTGCTGGAAGGTATCGATGGCATGAGAAGCCTTGTAGTGGACAGGATTGGCCGCAAGATTGCGGTTCATGCAGGTGGACGTCAAGTGGCGCGCCGCCGCTAGCGCGAGGCGCTACCGGTAGTCGCCTCGCACAGGCTGGGCAGGCCCACATGCACGCGCCGAAGCCTTGAAGTGCGGTGCCGGCGAACACCCTGGACCAGTGCCAAGAAAACGCTGACCAAGCCGCTGGCATGCGGATTTTCGAACCAGCAGTCGTTTCGATTCGGCATCGCGCGACAGCCACTTTCTCAACCTGCGGCCTTGACGTAGTGTTTCGCTACGTGCCGCGGCCACCCGGAAGCATGCGCCACAATATGCCGTCCCGATCGACAAACTGGTGTTTGAGCGCGGCGGCCACATGCAGCAGCACCAGACCGGCCAGGGTGTAGTTGAGCGTGAGATGGACGAACTTGAGACTTAGCGCCAGATCGCGGTCGCGCCCGACTAGATCGGGTAGCTGCAGGGCCGAAATGCCGAAGGGCACGGTGGGTACACCGGCGGCCGAGGAATAAATCCAGCCCGACAGCGGGATGCCCAGCATCAGCAGATACAACAGAACGTGGATCGCGCCCGAGATCGCCTGCTGCCAGGGCGCCACCGAAGCCGGCAGCGGCGGCGGGCGATGCGAAAGGCGCCACAGTACCCGCAGCACAGCGAGGGTGAACACAGTGACGCCGATCCACTTGTGGTACGAGTAAAACGTCAGCTTCTGCGGGCTGAAGCGCAGTTCCACCATGTATAGCCCGAGGCTGAAGCCGCAGCACATGAGAAGCGCGATCAGCCAGTGCAGCGCGATCGCCGGCGCGCTGTAACGCGCGCTTCTGCGTGCCATCGGCCAACCTGCCATCTCGCCCGGGCTCTAGCCGTGCGTCAAGCCGACGGACTCGATGCCGGCGATGCAGATGGCCTCGTCTTCGTCGCCGGTACCACCGGATGCG
This sequence comes from uncultured Burkholderiales bacterium, assembly GCA_964470865.1. Taxonomy (GTDB): domain Bacteria; phylum Pseudomonadota; class Gammaproteobacteria; order Burkholderiales; family JAEUOS01; genus JAEUOS01. The sequence goes on from CAYYFR010000025.1 coordinate 19,633, forward strand.
CCGGCGGCGCCCAGAATGTTGCCGGCAGCATCCTTGATCAGCACCGCGCCGGTTTGCGGCAGAAACTTGCCCTGCGCGGTCGAGGCCAGAGTGACGAAGAAATTCGGGTTGTCCTTGGCGCGCTGCGCCAGTACCCGGGTGGCTACACCCATGCCGACCGCAGCCCAGGCCTTGCCGGTGGCCACGTCGATGCGGAACATCGAGGCGCCGTCTTCACGTTGCGCGGACTTGAGGTGGCCCGCTTCATCCAGCACTACCACGCCCATCGGCTTGTAGCCGTTCTTTTTTGACCATGCTAGCGCGGCGGCGATGATGCGGTTGGCCTGCTCGAGGGTAAGCTTGCTCATGCAACACTCCGGATGTGGATGGATGAAAGCAGCGAAGAATAGCTGATTGCCGCCGCGCTCGAAAAGCAGCGCGAGCGGCAGAAATATTCTCCGGCTTTCAGGCCAGCCAGTCCGGCTTGAAAAACGGCGCCGGCATGAGGATCTTGCTTTCCATCGACACCACCAGCGGCAGGATCTTCGGCAGGTAGGCCAGCCACGTCGGGTCAGCGAACAACCTGGCGCGCCGCGCCGCACGATCGTTCAGGTCGGTGTAGGCCCACATGTGGACGATCTGGTTCAGCGGCCCGAGTTCGGTCTGGTAGAAGCCGACCAGGCGACCGAGAATCGCGGTCTGCACCGCCAGGCCTTCGGCTTCATAGTGCTTGAAGTATTCGCCGATCTTGCCGGGATGGGTGGTGTAGGTACGTTGTTCGACGAGCATGACGGTCCTTTGAAGGGGTGAGGGGAGACGTATTGTGCATGCGTGCAGGCCGGTCGGGTTGCTGCACTGCGGCCGCGGTCGGGCCGCGGTCG
>CAYYFR010000025.1:20592-22965 GCA_964470865.1 uncultured Burkholderiales bacterium
CATGCGTGCAGGCCGGTCGGGTTGCTGCACTGCGGCCGCGGTCGGGCCGCGGTCGTGGCGGCGGCTGATCCGCCGGCGGCCGGGCGTCCTGGCCCGCCTGTGTTCAGGGCGGTGTTTGTCGCTGCTATAGTCCGGCCATCGTGATCGCCGGGGAAGCCCCCATGAGTGCCGCCAACGTCGTCATTTCTCCAGCCGACCTCACCGAATTTGTCGCGCGCATTGTCGGCGGCGCCGGCAGCGCCGCGCGCGAAGCTGATCTGGTTGCGACCAACCTGGTGATGGCCAACCTGTCGGGCCACGATTCGCACGGCGTCGGCATGATTCCGCAATATGTCCAGTTCCTCGGTACCGGCGGCCTGAAACCGAACCAGCACGCCCGGGTGACCGGCGCATTCGGTTCGATGCTGATGATCGACGGCTGCAAGGGCTATGGCCAGGTGATCGGCCATGAGGCGATGAAGATGGGCGTGGAGCGCGCATTGGCCAGCGGCTTGGCGCTGGTGGCCTTGCGCGACAGCCACCACATCGGCCGCATTGGCCAGTGGGCGGAGGATTGCGCGGCGGCCGGGCTGGTATCGCTGCACTTCGTCAATGCCCTGCTGCGTCCGCTGGTGGCGCCGTTCGGCGGCGCCGATGCGCGTTTCGCCACCAATCCTTTTTGCTGCGGCATTCCGCGCGCCGGCCAGCCGCCGGTGATCCTGGATTTCGCCACCAGCCGGGTGGCGCTGGGCAAGGTGCGGGTGGCGATGCAGGAGGAAAAAGAAATGGCGCCCGGCACCCTGATCGATGGTCGCGGTTACCCGACTACCGACCCGCATGTGATGTTCGAGGCCGACGCTGCCGGCAAGCTGGGGGCGATTCTGGCGTTCGGTGAGCACAAAGGCTATGGCATGGCGCTGATGTGCGAGATTCTGGCCGGCGCCCTGACCGGGGGCGCGACCCTGCACGAAGCGGCGCCGACCATTGGCATCTACAACAACATGTTGTCGATCATCATCGATCCGGCACGGCTGGGCGCCAGCACCTTTGGGCCGCAGATGGAAGCCTTCATCGATTGGGTGCGTGCCGCGCCGGCGGCCCCGGGGTTTGACCGCGTGCGCATCGCCGGCGAGCCCGAGCAGGAAATGCGCGCCCGGCGCGGCAACGGCATACCGATCGACGTCAACACCTGGCGCGACATGCAGGCTGCTGCAGCGACTGCCGGCATGGGGGCTGCCGAACTTGCGACATTCGCGGCACTGGCGCGGGCGCAATAAAATCAACTCGCGAATCCGCGTTTCGCCCGGTGCCGTATCTAGTTCTGTCAATTCACCCCTGGACCCACATGAAAAATCTCATTGCTTCCCTGTTGCTTTCAGTAGCCGGCATGGCGCAGGCGCAACCCCTGACCGCTGTACCGCCCGGCATGGCCGTGGCCACCTTTGCCGGCGGCTGCTTCTGGTGCATGGAGGCACCGTACGACAAGCTTGACGGCGTTGCTTCCACGACTTCCGGCTACATCGGTGGCAAGACAAAGTCTCCGACCTATCAGGTGGTTTCGTCCGGCACCACCGGCCATACCGAGGCGGTGCGGGTGATCTACGATCCGAAGAAACTCACCTACCGGCAGCTGCTCGAGGTGTTCTGGAAAAACATCGACCCGGTGGCGCGCGACCGCCAGTTTTGCGACAGCGGCAGCATGTACCGCAGCGGCGTGTTCTGGCATGACGAAGAGCAGAAAAAGCTGGCCGATGAATCCAAGGCCCTGCTTACCAAGGGCCAAGCCTTCGGCACTGCCAAACCGCTCGGTTTCAAGGGCGGGGTGGTCACCGAGATCACCAAGGCCGCGGATTTCTGGGAAGCCGAGGATTATCACCAGGACTATTACAAGAAGAATCCGGTGCGCTACAGCTACTATCGCACCGGCTGCGGCCGCGATGCGCGCCTCAAGGAGTTATGGGGCGCGGCGAAGTAGGGCGCGGTCGCGGGCGGGCGCGAAACGCCGCCCGCAGGGTGTCATGCAGGATAAGCGCCGCCGGTTGCAGCTTTGCGCCGTGACGCTTGAGAATGCCCAATTGCCGCCTGACTGCGGGCGCTGTCAGGCGCAGCCCGGTCAGCGAGCGATGCACGGTCGAAGGCAAAGTCAGCCCCGGCACCTCCGCTACTTCCAGGCCGGCATCGACCATGCCCAGGAGAGTGGCCACACCGTTGACCTCGAACGCGATGCTCGGGCGCAGGCCGGCCTGCGCCCGAGCATCATCGATCAACTGCCGGTTGCCGCTGCTGCGTGAGGCGGCCATCAGGCGCTCGGCGTCCAGTTCGGCCCAGGTGACCGTACTGCGCGCCCCCATGAAACCGATGCCGAAGTCGGCCTCCCCAGAGATCACCGACTGC
>CAYYFR010000025.1:23065-44036 GCA_964470865.1 uncultured Burkholderiales bacterium
CGATGGCGTCGTTCTCGTCGATGATGCGCAGGCGTATACCGGGGCACTTTTCACTGAAGGGCCGGATCACGCAGGCAGGAAATAGAACGCCGCCGAGGGCACGCAGCCGACCGTGACACGGCCTGACTGATGCGCACCGATCTCGCGGATACTAAGGCTGGCCGCTTCAAGATCGTCGAAGGCACTGCGCGCACGTTCCAGAAAAGCGCGGCCCAGGCCGGTGAGTTCGACTTCGCGCGTGCTGCGGTTGATCAGGCGCACCCCAAGCGCGGATTCCAGGCGTTCGATGCGTCGTGACAAGGCCGGTGCCGACAAATGGATTTCATCTGCGGCGGCGCGAAAGCTGCCGCGTTCGGCCACCGCGATGAAGGCTTGCATTTCCTGCAGATTGAAATTGATGCGTTTCATGCAATGATCGTATCAAACATTGCACTTCAACAACGGGCGTGGCTGGTGCATGATGCGAGGTAACCTTCCCGCCGGTCTGGCGCCGCCGCGCCTGCTGCGAGAATCGGGCCGGAGAATTTGCCAAGGAACACACGTGAGCGCAAGCCGCCAGTTTCCCAACCGAATGCACACCTGAACCCATGGCAGCCACCATCATCGATTCGAAAATCTTCGGCGACATGTTCTCCGAGGCCGACATGCGCTACGTCTGGTCGGACGAAAACCGCACCGCGAAATACCTCGATGTCGAACGCGCACTGGCCAAGGTGCAGGGGCGGCTCGGCATCATTCCGCAAGAAGCGGCCGACGAGATCGTCAAGCATTGCGATGTGCGGCAGATCGACTGGGTCAAGCTCAAGGCCAGGACCGAGCAGGTCGGCTACCCGATCATCGCGGTGGTCAACCAGATCAACGCGGCTTGCCGCGACAAGCTGGGTGAGTATTGCCACTGGGGCGCCACCACCCAGGACATCACCGACACTGCCACGGTGCTGCAGATGCGCGAGGGTCTGGCGCTGGTGCAGCGCGACCTGGCGGAAATATCGGCCGCGCTGGCGTCGCTGGCGAAGAAGTATCGCGATACACCGGTCATCGGCCGCAGCAACCTGCAGCAGGCCACGCCGATCACCTTTGGCTACAAGATGGCCGGCATCCTGGCCGGCATCGAGCGCCATCGCGAGCGCCTTGCGCAGTTGAAGCCGCGCGTGCTGGTCGGCCAGTTCGGTGGCGCCTCCGGCACCCTGTCGTCGCTTGCGAAAGGCGCGATGGAAACCCAGGCCGGTTTGATGCAGGAACTGGGCCTGGGCCAGCCGCTGATATCCTGGCACACCGTGCGTGACAACATCGCCGAAGTGGGCGCCTTCCTGGGCCTGGTCGGCGGCTCGCTCGGCAAGATCGCGATGGATGTCAAGCTGATGATGCAAACCGAGGTCGCCGAAGTATTCGAACCTTTCGCCCCGGGGCGCGGGTCATCATCGACCATGCCGCAAAAGCGCAATCCGATTTCCTGCCTGTATATCCATGCCAACATTTCAGTGGTGCGCCAGCATGCGGCTGCGCTGATGGACGCGATGGTGGCCGATCATGAGCGTTCCACCGGGCCGTGGGAAATCGAGTGGGTGGTTCTGCCGGAGATTTTCTGCCTGATGGCGGGGGCGCTCAAGCAGACCAAATTCGTGCTGGCCGGTCTGGAGGTGGACGCGGCGAGAATGCGCGCCAACATCGACATCACCAAGGGCCTGGTGATGTCGGAGGCGGTGATGATGGGCCTGGGCCCTTGTATCGGCCGCGAATATGCGCATGACCTGGTATACGAGCTGTGCCGCGCGGCATTGAAGGACAACAGGCCCTTGATCGAACTGCTTGCGGAGCATGCGGAAATCAGCCGGCATGTGAGCCGCGCCAAACTCGAAGAATTCTGCGACCCTGCCAACAACCTGGGGCAGGCGGGGCACATGGTGGACCGGGTACTGGCCAGCCTCAAGTGATCGACGGACAATCCCGCAAGCAGGATGTTCCACGCGCACGGGCGATCAATGAACGCACGGCGTGGCGTACCTGCTTTCGGCTCAAGCAAAACAAGGAGACAAACATGCAGCGTCGTGCCCTAATCGCAGTGGCCGCCAGTGTGCTGCTGGCAAGTGCCTCCTTCGCTCAGGACAAATACCCCAGCAAGCCGATTCGCCTGGTGGTGCCGTTCGCGCCGGGCGGCAGTTCGTCGATCGTGGCGCGCGCCTTTGCCGGTGAGATGTCCAAGGGCCTGGGCCAGGAAATCATCATCGACAACCGCCCCGGCGGCGCCGGCAACATCGCGATGGAGGCGGTGGCCAAGGCCGATCCCGACGGCTATACGCTGATCATCGGCCACATCGGCACGCTGGCGGTCAACCCCTTCATGTTTGCCAAGCTGCCGTTCGACACCAACCGCGATTTCGCCGCCGTGTCGCTGTTGGCCAAGGTGCCGAGCATCTTCGTGGTCAATGCGTCGGTACCGGTGAAGAACCTGAAGGAAATGATCGACTACGCAAAGGCCAATCCGGGCAAGGTCTACTACGGATCGGCCGGCAACGGCAGCGCCGGGCACCTGGCCTTTGAGTACCTGAAGCTGGTCACCAAAATGGATATCCAGCACGTGCCCTACAAAGGCACCGGGCCGCAACTGACCGACCTGATCGGCGGCCAGACCCAGGCCGCGTCTGCCGGTACGCCGCCGCTGATGCCGCATGTCAAGGCCGGGAAGCTGCGGGTGTTTGCGGTGGGCACCTCCAGGCGCCTGCCGGAACTGGCGGGCGTGGGCACCATCGCAGAGCAGGGCTATCCGGGCTTCGAGACGGTACAGTGGTATGGCCTGAACGCGCCGGCCAGAGTGCCGGCGGCGATCATCAAGCGCTTGGCTGACGAGGCGGCCAAGGCAGCCAAGTCCAGGGAAGTGCAGGACCGCTTTGCCGGTGACAGTACCGAGGAAGTCGGCTCCTCGGCGGCCGAGTATGCGGAGTTCATCCGCGCGGAGCAGGCGCGCTGGAGCGTGGTGGTCAAGAGCGCGGGGATCAAGGCGGATTGAGCGGGCAAAAGTGAAACCCTACTTTTGCCCGGCCTGGATTGAGCGGGCAAAAGTGAAACCCTACTTTTGCCCGGCCTGGATTGAGCGGGCAAAAGTGAAACCCTACTTTTGCCCGGCCTGGTTTGCATCGAATCGCCGGCGGAGCCGGACAATTCGATGCCTGAAATGCTGAACGAAAAAACATCGCCGAGGTTACTAGTTTGCCTAATTCGTATGACGTGATCGTGATTGGCGGCGGCAATGCTGCCTTGTGTGCGGCGCTGACTGCGCGCGAGGGCGGGGCGTCGGTGCTGCTGCTGGAGTCGGCGCCGCGCGCGTGGCGCGGCGGCAATACCATGCATACCCGCAACCTGCGCTGCATGCACGATGCGCCGCAGGATGTGCTGACCGATGCCTATCCGGAAGAGGAGTATTGGCAGGACTTGCTGAAGGTCACCGGCGGGGTCACCAACGAGCACCTGGCGCGCATCGCCTTGCGCGAATCGGCGCTGTGCCGCGAGTGGATGAAGAAGCACGGCGTGCGTTTCCAGCCGTCCTTGTCGGGCACCCTGCACCTGTCGCGCACCAATGCGTTTTTCGCCGGCGGCGGCAAGGCCTTGCTCAACGCCTATTTCCGCAGCGCCGAGTCGCTCGGTGTCGAGATTCGCTATGACTCTGCGGTCACGGCGCTCGTCGTGCGCGACGGCGCGTTTCACGCAGTGATGGTCGGTGGCGAGCGCATCGAGGCGCGCGCCTGCGTGGCCGCCAGCGGTGGCTTCGAATCCAACCTGGCGTGGATGCGCGAGGCCTGGGGTCAGAACGAATGGGGCGAATGGCCGGCGGATAACTTTCTGATTCGCGGCACACGTTTCAACCAGGGTGTGGTGTTGCGCGCGTTGCTCGATGGCGGCGCCGACTCCGTAGGTGACCCGACGCAGTCGCATTGCGTGGCCATCGACGCACGTGCACCCAAGTATGACGGCGGCATCGTGACCCGCCTGGACTGCGTCTCGCTGGGCCTGGTGGTCAACAAACATGCCAGGCGCTTTTACGACGAGGGCGAGGACTTCTGGCCCAAGCGCTACGCGATCTGGGGCCGCCTGACGGCGCTGCAACCCGGCCAGATCGCCTATTCGGTGATCGACGCCAAGGCAATCGGACGCTTCATGCCGCCGGTGTTTCAAGGCGAGCGCGCGCAGACCCTGATTGAGCTGGCCGGCAAACTGGGCGTCGACGCCACCACCTTCGCAGCCACGGTGCACGAGTACAACGCTGCCTGCCGTGTCGGCACCTTCGATCATGCGGTACTCGATGATTGCCATACCGAGGGGCTGACCCCGCCCAAGACCCACTGGGCGCTGCCGCTCGACACGCCGCCCTATTACGGCTATGCGCTGCGGCCCGGTATCACCTTCACTTACCTGGGTGTCAAAATAGATGAGGAAATGCGCGTGCACCATGCAGGCAGGCCCAGCCCGAACCTGTTCGCCGCCGGCGAACTGATGGCCGGCAACATCCTGGGCAAGGGCTACCTGGCCGGCATCGGCATGACCATCGGCACCGCGTCGGGCCTGATCGCCGGCCGCCAGGCGGCACAGAGCGTGATGAACGCACAAGCGGTGGCGGCATGAGCATCGGTCTTGCACAACTGGTCAAGGCAGCAGAAGACGAAGCCGCACGCGAATTTTCGATTTGCAACGCCTGCCGCTATTGCGAAAGCTTTTGCGCGGTATTTCCGGCGATGACGCGGCGGCTCGAATTCGGCCGCAACGATGTGCACTATCTGGCCAACCTGTGCCACAACTGCGGCGCTTGCCTGCACGCCTGCCAGTACGCACCACCGCATGAATTCGCGGTCAACCTGCCGCGCGCGCTGGCCGGGGTGCGCGTGCATACCTATGCCGAGTACGCCTGGCCACGTGCCTTCGGTGCGCTGTATCAGCGCGCCGGTGGTTTCGTCGCGCTGGCCCTGGCAGCAGGTCTCGGGCTATTCCTGCTGCTGGCATTGCTGCAATCAGGCGGCCTGATTCGCCCCGCCAACGGCGGCAACTTCTACGCGGTGTTTCCGCACAATCTGCTGGTGGGCATGTTCGGCCTGGTGTTCGGCTGGGCGGTGCTGGCGCTCGCCATTGGCGTGATGCGTTTCTGGCGCGCCTGGGATCCCGGCTCCGGTTCGGCGGCGGCCACGCTTGAAGCCGCGCACAACACGCTCACGCTCAAGTATCTCGATGGCGGCCAGGGTGAAGGCTGCAACGAGGAAGATGACCGCTTCACCCTGGCGCGGCGCCGCTATCACCACTTGACCTTTTATGGCTTCATGCTGTGCTTCGCCTCCACCAGCGTAGCCACGCTGTACCACTACGTGTTGGGCCTGCAGGCACCGTATGGGTACACCAGCATTCCGGTATTGCTCGGGGTGGCCGGCGGCATCGGCCTGTTGATCGGCCCGGCGGGCTTGTTCATCCTCAATATCCGGCGCCATCCGGACCATGGCGATCGCGCACAGAAGGCCATGGACCATGGCCTGATATGGCTGTTGTTCCTGACCAGCCTGACCGGCCTGGCTTTGCTGGTGTGGCGCGACAGCAGCGCCATGACCATCCTCTTGGCAGTACATTTGGGCGTGGTGATGGCGCTGTTCCTGACCATGCCGTATGGCAAGTTCGCGCACGGCATTTTTCGCTCGGCTGCACTGCTCAAATGGGCGATCGAAAAACGCATGCCCGGCAAGTTGCGACTCGGCGCGGATTGATGTCGCACTTTTGGGCACTGCATGGTTCATGACAGAAACATGCCTCTCGCGAGGCTGTCATGTTTTTGGTAACGATCGACAGGCGCGATGGCTCACACGGACAGGCGACGAGATGAAAAAAGCTGAGCTCGGGGCACGTTGCTTGCACATCGGCGCGATCGCGCCGATGCTGCTGATGGCGTTGGCAAGCCACTTGGGCGCGCCGATGGCAATGGCACAAGCCTGGCCGAGCAAGCCGGTGCGCGTCATCGTCTCCTACCCGCCGGGCGGCGGCGCCGATGCGGTGGCGCGCATGCTGGGCCCGAAGTTGTCCGAAGGCCTGGGCCAGCCGGTGCTGATCGAAAACCGCCAGGGCAGCGGCGGCGCCATCGGCGGCGATGTCGCCGCCAAATCAGCGCCCGACGGCTACACCTTCCTGCTCGACGCTTCCTCGCACAGCATCAACCCGGTGCTGCAGCCGAAGATGCCGTTCAATACCTTGAAGGACTTGGCGCCGGTGTCGCTGCTGGTGGTGGTGCCCAACATGCTGGTGGTGAACCCGACGTTTGCGGCTGGTTCGACCAAGGAGTTGATCGCGCTGGTCAAGGCAAAGCCGGGCCAGTATTCATTCGCCTCCAGCGGCAACGGCTCGGCGCAGCATCTGGCCGCCGAGTTGTTCAAGGCGCAGGCGGGGCTTTTCATGGTGCACATTCCCTACCGCGGCGGCGGACCGGCATTGATCGACGTGATGGGCGGCCAGGTGCCGATTTACTTCGGCAACATGGCCTCGGCCCTGCCGCATGTGAAGGGCGGCAAGTTGAAGGCGCTGGCGGTCACCGGCAGCAAGCGCTCGCCGGCCATGCCCGCGCTGCCGACCATCGCCGAGGAAGGCTTGAAGGGCTATGAGGTCTATGAATGGAACGCGGTGTTCGCGCCGGCCGGCACCGCGTCCGACATCATCGAGCGCATGCAGCGCGAATTGGCCAAGGCGCTGGCCGCACCGGATGTGCGCGAGAAACTGGCGCTGCTGGGCGCCGAACCGGTTGGCGGCAAGCCGGATGAACTCGATCGCATGCGCCGTGTCGAGATCGAAAAATGGACTGGTGTGATCAAGCGTGCCGGCATCAAACTGGAGTAGCGACCCCAGCGTCGTCCCCGGGACACCTCGCTCGATAGCCGCACCGGCGCGCCGGAACCGGTCACCGGTTAACGCCGAAGCGGGTGATCGCCGCCTGCGGCAGTACGGGCATGTGGTTCACCGGCGGGCTCGAATGCCCAGACCAATTGCAGCGTCAGTGCGACGCAAGGCGGCATATGCAGCCCAATGTTTCGATGCTGCTCAACTACAAGCTGGATAATTTTTCGTCCGAGAAGTTGATGGTGTTTTTCACCGCGCTGGGCGCGGTGCGGTCCCGCTTGATACTCATCTGGCACGGATGGTTGCACTGCAGGATTTCATACGTGTCGGATTGCTTGTGACAGGCTCCGCGTCAACGCGTCTGCATGGCGCTCGCGTGGTCCATCAACAGCAGGATTATCCCCAACACCATGGTCCCCGCCGCGATCGCCAGGCCGCCATCGAAGCTGCCGGTATGGGTGGCGATCATGCCGGCCATTGGCGGGCCGATGATCTGGCCGACGCTGTAACAGGCGGTCATCAACGCCAGTATCTCGGCGGTGCGCTGCGGCGCGATGTCGCGCGCCCGTGCGCTGGCCACCGTCACGATGCCCATGAAAGTACCGCCGAGCAACAGGCCACCGACCAGCAATGCCAACGGGGTCTGCCAGAAGATCGGCAGCGCCACCGCCAGGGCCTGCAGCGCGTATTGCAGCACCAGCGAAACAGTGGCGCCGGCACGCCCGGCGACCCAGGCCCACAACACGTTTGATGGAATCGCCGCCATGCCCACGATGACCCAGCAAAATGCCGCATAAGGTGCGGTCGCCGGGGTCTGTTTGGCGATCAAGGGCAGGAAGGTGCCGCTGACGATGAAGCCCAGGCCGGCGCAGGCGTAGGCGGCCACCAGCCACCACGGATTGCGGCCGCGGGCCATAGCGGCTTGACGCGGCGCTGTTGCAGGTGCAGACGTCGCAGCAGCGCGCGGCGTACGGCGTGCCACGGTCATCAGCGCTACCGGCACCAGGAGTGCGATGATTGCCGCGGCGCCGAACCACATGCCGCGCCAGCCGATCTGCAGGTGCTCGAACAGCAGCACCATCAATCCCGACACCGTAATGCCGACACCGACTCCGCTGAAATGGATGGCGGCAGCGCCCGAGCGCTTGCTGCGCGCCAGCGCGTCGAGCACCATGGTGGTGGCGTAGATCATGCTGAGCGCGCTGGCGAAGCCGGAGATGAAACGCAGTGCGCCCCACAGCGCCACCGTTTCGGTCAATGCCATCCCAACAGTGGCGGCAAAGCAGGTCGCAAGCCCGAAGCGCAGCGTGGTTTTCGGACCCGGCGCGGCACCAAGCCGGCGCGCCAGCAGCGGCCACAGGGTAGCCAGCATGTAGCCGGCGAAGTTCAGTGTGGCCAGAAAGCCGGCGTTGGCCGCCGACAGCTCGGCTTGGGTATGCATCGCCGGCAGGATCGGCGTGTAGGCGAAACGGCCTACGCCCATCACCGCTGCCATGACGGCGGCGCCACCAAGGGCGACCAGTGGAAAACGCATGCTTGGCCTCGCGTTCATTCCAGCGCGGCGCGGAACGCGCTAGCGCTGGGCGACGCCGAATGACGGCGACTGACAAGCCAGGTGGTCTGCCGCGCCACACTTTGCGGCAGCGCCCGGGTGGCTAGCAGTTCCTTTTGCGGGTAGATGCCGAGCAGCGATTGCGGCACCACAGCCCAGCCCATGCTGCCCGCAACACACGCCAGCATCGCATGATAGGAGGCAAGCTCGATGACCTGGCGCGGCGCGATGTCGCGCGAGCGCAGCCATGTACCGACGATGCCGCGATAGGCGCAACCGCTCGGGAAGGCAATCATGCATGACCGCGCCAGGTCGAAACGGCTGCCCGAACCGGGTGGCAGCACCAGCACTAAGGTCTCGCGGAATGCCGGCGTTGCCGACAGGGAAGTGTCGCTGCAATTGCCGGCGGTCAGCGCGAGATCAATCTCGCCCGCCGTGAGGCGGTCGAGCAGCGCACGTGCGGTGCCGGTCGACAGTTCGATATGCGTGTCAGGGTGTTGCCGGTGAAAGCGCGCCAGAATGTCCGGCAAGCGGGTGGCCGCCGTGCTTTCCATCGCGCCGATGCGCAGCAGTGCGGCGGCTTTTGTGTCGCAGATGCCGGCGCGTACCTCTTCGGCCAGTTGTAGCAGCCTGGCGGCGGACTCATACAGACGCCGACCTTCGGGCGTAAGCAGCATGCGGCGCCCGCTGCGCTCGAACAACTGGCGCCCGAGGTCCTGTTCGAGGTTGCGGATGCGCGCCGACAGGTTCGATTGCACGCGGTTGACCTTGACAGCCGCGCGGGTGACGCTGCCTTCGTCGACCACCGCCTTGAAGATGCGCAGATCCGCCAGATTCATCGATTAAATATCACATTATATGATGTGAATAATCATTTTAATTCGTTTTTAGTGAATCAAAGCCTGGCGCATAATCACACCTTTCCAGCACCCGCCGCTTGCGGCGCCAGGACTCTTATGTCATCGCCAATCACTTCGATCACACGCGCCTTCGGGCTTGGCCTGCCGGTCATACAGGCGCCGATGGCCGGCGGCGCCACGACGCCGGAACTGGTGGCCGCGGTGTGCAACGCCGGCGCACTGGGCTCCTTCGCGGCGGCGACGCTGGCACCACAGGCGATTCGCGCCGGGGTCAAGCGCATTCGCGAACTCACCGATCGGCCCTTCGGCGTCAATCTGTTCGTGCTGCAGGCGCCGCAGCCGGATCCTGCGGCAATCGCGCGCGCCAATCTTTTGCTGGCACCGTTTCGCGCCGAACTGGGCCTGCCGCAAGCCGCGCCGCCGCTGGCGCGCTATTGCGAGGATCCGCAGGAGCAGTTCGAGGCGCTGGTCGAAGCACGGCCGGCGCTGGCCAGTTTCGCCTTCGACGTGCACGGCGCCGCGCAGGTCGAACGCCTGCACGCGGCCGGCTGCCTGGTGGCGGGCTCGGCCACCAACGTGGCCGAGGCGCGCGCCTGGGAGTCGGCCGGCGCCGATTTCATCTGCGCCCAGGGCATGGAGGCCGGTGGCCATCGCGGCACCTTCATCGGCAGTGTCGAGGATTCCCTGATCGGCTGCATGGCGCTGGTGCCGCAAATCGTCGACGCGGTGCGCCTGCCGGTGATCGCCGCCGGCGGCATCATGGACGGGCGCGGCATTGCCGCAGCGCTGATGCTGGGTGCGGCGGCGGCGCAAATGGGCACCGCGTTCCTGAATTGCGTCGAGTCCGGCATTCATCCGGCCTGGAAGGCGGCGCTGCGCGGTGCCGGCGATACCGCCACCCGGGTCACGCTGGCGTTTTCCGGGCGCATGGCACGCGGCATCAACAACGATTTCATGCGCCGCATGGCCGCGCATCAGGAAGAGGTGCCGGCTTATCCGGTACAAAATGCCCTGACCGGCGAAATGCGCGCTGCCGCCGCCAGGCAGAATGAGGTGCAATACATGAGCTTGTGGGCCGGGCAGGGGGTGGCGCTGGCACGCACTTTGGGTGCGGCCGAACTGATCGATACCCTGAGTGCGGAGTTGCGTGCCGCCCTGGCGCGCGGGGCGGCGTCGGCCTGAGGCGAAGCGTGGCGCGGGCTTCAGCCCCGCGCTTGCAGTTCCACCGCGGTGGTCAGCCACTTGCGGATGCGGTTGGCGTCGCCGATGCGCGACAGCTTGCCCCAAGAATCCAGCAAGACGAAGGTCAGCGAACGGCCGTCGACCATGGCGTGCATCACCAGGCAGCGGCCGGCCTCGCTGATGAAGCCGGTCTTGGACAGGCCGATGTCCCAGCCGCTCGACGCGACCAAACGGTTGGTGTTGTGAAAGCGCACCTCGCGCCCCGACACATTGACTTCGTAGGCCGGATCGGTCGAATACTGGCGAATCAGGGAGATGCGGTTGGCGGCCCGCACCATGCGCACCAAGTCGGCTGCCGTCGAGACGTTGGCACTGGAAAGCCCGGTCGGATCGACAAAGCGGGTGCGCTCCATGCCGAGTTCGCGCGCCTTGTCGTTCATCGCCTGCACGAACGCCGCCAGGCCACCGGGATGGCTGCGTCCGAGGGCGTGTGCCGCGCGGTTCTCGGATGCCATCAGGGCCAGGTGCAGCAGGTCATTGCGGGTCAGCTCCGTACCCACCTTCAGGCGCGAGCGGCTGCCCTTTTCGGTATCGATATCTTCCTCGGTGATGGCGATGCGCCTGGACATCGGCTGCTGTGCATCGACTACCACCAGCGCGGTCATCAGCTTGGTGATCGAGGCAATCGGCTGCACCTCGTCAACGTTCTTCGACACCACGGCCTGCCCGGTGACGTTGTCCTGCACCAGCACCACGTTCGATTTCAGGCCGAGGCCGGAACCGTGGGCAGCGACGCGATGCAGGAGGGCGGCATGGCGGGCCGGAACGGCGGCGCTCTTACGCGTCGCCGCGGTCTTGTTTTTGGGCTTGGTCCTGGCAGCAGCACCGGCCTTGGCGGTGCTCCCGGCTTTGAGCGCAGGCTTTTTCTTGACGGCCGGCTTTGCCAGGGCCTTGGCCTGCGCGGATTGCGCGGTCTTCGACTGACTCGCCCAGGTGCCTGGAACGGCCAGCACGAACATGCAAAGTAGTGCCAGGAAGCGCAGCGAGGGCTTGCTCATGGATCTTGATTCCGCAATGGCCAAGGACGGATTGTAACGGAATTGAAACTTGTTTTGTCCTGAATTATTAATGACTTGTCTTTGAAACGTCGTCTGAATTCTTAACCGCGACGCCCCTTTCAGGTGCCTGCAGCAATAGCACCAGTGCCAGGGCTGCGACGATCATGGTAAGCGCCAGCCAGTCACGTCGACTTGGAATTTCACCCAGAAAGGCGAGGCTTGAAAGCACACCGATGACCGGTACGGCAAGGCTGGCGATGCCGGTCACCGCCGTGGGCAACAGGTTGACCATCTTGTAGAACGCCCAGTAGCACAATACGCCGGCGACGAAGATGTTGTAGGCCACAGCCCCCCAGGCGGCGAGTGAAAGCTGCGGCGTCGCCAGGCCACCGTGAAGCCATGCCAGGAGCGCCAACGGCACACCGCCGGCGGCCATCATCCAGGCCATCTGCACCGTCGGCGCCAGGGCAAACGGGCGCTGCTTGATCAACACCACTCCATAAGCCCAGGTGGCGGCTGCGGCCAGCATGCACAGCGCGCCCAGCGGCGCACGGGTGAAGGCCGCGGCGTCTTCGCCGATCAGCAGCGCGATGCCTGTTAGGCCCAGGGCCAGGCCGGCCAGGTTGATGCGATTGGCTTTTTCCTTGAGCAGCCAGAACGACAGCAGCGCCAGCCACAAGGGCATGGTGTAACCGAGCATCGCGGCGCGGCCGGCGGGCAGCAGCAGGACGCCGAAGCCCGAAAACGCGTTCCAGCCCACGATGGTGAACATCGCAACCCATGCCAGGCGCGCGCGGTCGCCGCGCGCCACGCCTAGCGACTGGCCGCCCAGTTGCGCCATGATGAAAAGGCCCGCCGCGCTACCCCAGGCGCACACCATGCGAAACCAGAACACCGGCGCTTCGTTGACCGCCACTTTCAGCACCGGCCAGTTGAGGCCCCAGAATAGCGCAATCACCGCCAGCAGCAGCAGGGCTTGCGGCGGCATCGGTTTCAAGGCGCAGACCCGGTCAAAGGGGTGCACCCCTGAGCTCGCGCCGCGCGGTCCGGTGCGCGCGGCCGGCAGGTATCGATATAGCGGCACTTGCCAAGCCCGGGCGCGCAACGCACAATGCGTTTGGCATAAAAGGCGCAGCGCGATGCGGCCAGGCGCCGCACGGGGGAAGCGTGAATCTCAAGATCAGTGTCAGGGAATGGGTGTTGGTGGGCATGGTCGGCATGATCGCGGTGCTGGCCAATCTGCCTGAAGAGGTAATCGAACGCGTTGGCGTGCGGGTCGATTACCTGGTCATCACGCTGGCTGCGGTGGTGTTTGTGGCACTCCTTCTGTACATGCGGTTCACCTTCTTCCTGATCGTGATCCTGCTGGTGATCGGTGCCAACCTGCCGGGGCAATATGCCGAACGCCTCAACATTTCGCGCGTGCCGCTGATGCTGGCGCTTGCCATGATGGTGGGCGTCTCGCTGATCAACCACATCGTGCGTATCCTGCCTTCGGGGCTCGAGAAAGACAGCAGCAGCGAAGCGCAGAAGGCCCTGTTCTACGCCGTCGAGAAGGGCAACATGGTGTATGCGCAGCGCCTGCTCAACATGAACATCGACCCCAACCTCAAAGGCCCGAACGGATACACGCCCCTGATGTACGCGGCCGCGCGAGGTCACGCCGGCTTGACCGAACTGTTCCTGCGCAACGGCGCCAACGCCAATGTCATGAATGCCGAGGGTGATTCGGCGGTCGACCTGGCCTTGCGCATGGGGCATTCTCCGGTGGCCGATATCCTCAAGCAGGCGCGCCTGCAGCAATTTGCCAAGCAGGGCGGCAAGCCCACCGGCGGCGCTTTCGCCAACGCCTGACAGGCGCGCCTCACCTGGCCGCAACGGGCAGCGCTTCTCAAGTCTCGATGAAGGTGGTGAACTCGGCTGCGGCCGCGCGCTCGGTGGTGAGCCGATTGGCCACCACGGACTTGTCCTCAAACCCGAGAGCCATGCCGCACACCACCATGTCGGACTCGGGCAGGCCGAGAAACTCCTGAATGATCTTGTGGTAGTGGGCGAAGGCCTGTTGCGGGCAGGTGTCGAGCCCGCGGCCGCGCGCGGCGATCATGATGTTCTCGATGAACATGCCATAGTCCAGCCAGCTGCCCTGCAGCATGCGCCGGTCGATGCTGAAGATCATGCCCACGGGCGCGTCGAAAAACGTGTAATTGCGCCCATGCTGCGCATGCATCTTGTGGTAATCCTTCTTGCCGATGTCGAGCAGGGAATAGAGCTCCCAGCCCAGCTTGCGACGCCGGCCCAGGTAGGGTTCGAACCACTCCACCGGGTAGTAGCCATATTCGTTGGTGAAAAGCGCTGTTTCGCCGCGCTGCTTGCGCGCGTAGTCTTCGTCGTGCGCGGCCACAATCGCGCCTGAGAAGCGCGCGCGCGCAGCACCTGTGAGCACATGCACTTTCCAAGGCTGGATGTTGGTGCCCGAGGGCGCGCGGCTGGCGACGGCCAGGATTTCCTCGACCGTCGCGCGCGACACCGGGGTCGGCAGGAAGCCACGCACCGAACGGCGGCTGGTGATGGCGTGGTCGACGATTTCATGGTCTTTCATGCGGCGTCTTTCGGGGTCGGTTGCGCGAGACCGCAGGCGTGCGGTATGGTGCCGCGGCGGGTTCGATGCTTCCACGTTGGCGACGCATTTTACTTGCGCATCACCAGCGCCACGCCGGCCACCGCCACCAGCATGCCGGCCACCGCGAACAGGGTGAGCTTTTCATCGAACATCAGGTAGGCGATGAGCGCGGTCACCGGCGGCACCAGATACATGAGACTGGTCACCGCGGTGGCTGCGCCGCGCCGGATCAACAACAGCAAGAGCGAGGTCGCGCCGAACGACAGTACGATCACCAGCCAGCCGATAGCGAAGATCAGCTCGCCACTCCAGACGATCGCACGGGTCTCGAAGGCCAGCGCAAGCGGCAACACCACCACGCCGGCGGCGATGAACTGCAGCACCGACTGCGTGCGCAGGTCTTCGTCACCACAGTGCTTTTTCTGGTATAGCGTGCCGGCGGTGATCGACAAGAGGGCGACCACGCCCGCTGTCACCGCGGCCAGGCCCAGCCCGGTGACACCGATCTTGTTCCACACCACCATGGCCACGCCAACCAGGCCCAGGACCAAACCCGCCCACCGCCGCGGCTCCAGGCGTTCACCCGAGAGGCGACCGACAAACGCGGTCAGGATCGGCTGGGTGCTGACGATCAGCGCAGCCAAGCCGGCGCTCATGCCAAGCGAAATCGCCACGAACACGCCACCCAGGTACCCGCCCTGCAACAGCACACCTGCAATGCAAACATGGACGATCTTGATGCCGCGCGGCCACGGGGCGCGCATTGCCAGTGCCACCGCGCTCATCAGCACGATCACCACCGCGAAACGCAGCAACAGAAACTTGAGCGGTGGCGCGTAGGGCAGCCCCAGCTTGGCGCCGACGAATCCGGTGGCCCACAGGAGCACGAACACAACCGGGGTCGCGTGGACGAAAAGCGCCTGCCGCGCAGACGCTGGAGCAAGAGGGGGCTGGGACATTCGGTGCAGCAAGTCGAACGCTTCGGGCGACACCTGCCCGCGCTCGATCAGTTGGATTTGTGGATGCCCCACAGAGGCAGGCAGAGTTTGGCGGGAAAGGCGAATTTTAGCATGGCGGAAATTGTTGCGGTATTAACGGGGTGTCAACGAGTCGTTAAAAATCAAATACTTAGGATTTTTGCATTGTGATGCTGCATTGCATCAAAAAGTTCTTGACTTCCGCTTTCGAGGCCCTATAATTCGAATTGCTGCAACGCACAAACCGAGACAAACAAGAAATCAACAAGGTCACGCGTTCTCTGCTTGCATTGATGAAGCGCTGTCCAACCAGACCATTTTTTGAGGCAATCCACCATGTACACCAGCAACGACCAATTCACCGCCGCCAGCAAAGCCGGCTTCGACAGTTTTTTTGCCATCGCCAGGAGCGGCTTCAGCGGCTTCGAGAAGCTGGCCGAACTCAATGTCGCCACTGCCAAGGCAATGTTCGACGATGCCACCAGCAACGCGCGCGCCATGTTAGAGATCAAGGATCCGAAGGAACTGATGGCACTCAACGCTTCGTTGGCGCAGCCGGCACTCGAAAAAAGCGTGTCTTACTCGCGCCACGTCTACAGCATCGTCACCGAAAGCCAGGCCACGCTGCGTAAAGCGGCGGAAGAGCAGGCGGCCGTGGCGCACAAGGAAATCGCTGCGCTGATCGAAAAGGGCCTGAAAAGCGCCCCGGCCGGCAGCGAAACGGCGGTTGCCGCAGTGAAATCGGCGATGGCGGCGGCCACCTCGGCCTACGACAACGCCAGCAAGATCGTCAAGCAGGCCGTTGACATGGCGGAAACCAATTTCGCCAAGGCCACCGCGACCGCGGTCGACAACGTTGGTGCCGCCACCAAAGTTGCCTCGAAGCGCAAGTAATCGGCGTTTCGCGACAGGAAAAAGCCCGGCGAGAGCCGGGCTTTTTTCGTTGTGCGCTTGAGTAGCCTGCCTCGTTGCATTGCCAGCGGCCAAGCATCGCCTGCGGGTGGTGGCACGATCAGAACGGGTACTGCCGCGTAGCCGCGCGCAAGCACGCGGCGTCAGCGCATGTAGGCGTTGAAGTCCGGAGTCACGATGGTGTGCTCCAGATAGTTGAAGCTGCCCTGCTCGCGCACTTCGCGCGCGGCGTCGATCAGGCCGGTCATCGCGGCGCGGTAGAGCGAGGTGGCCAGGCTGATGCGCCTGACACCAGCGGCTTCGAGTTCGGCCACCGAAAACGATTTGCCGCGAATACCGGCCATGAAATTGACCGGTTTGGAGACGGCCGCGCACACCGCGCGCACTGCCGCTACGTCAGGCAGGCCCGGGGCCATCAGCACATCGGCACCGGCTGCCTCGAACGCCTTCAGGCGCGCGATGGTGTCTTCGAGGTTCGGGTTGCCGCGCAGGAAGTTCTCGGCGCGCGCGGTGAGCATGAAGCGATATGGAAGCGCGCGTGCGGCGGCGGCGGCGGCGGCCACGCGCGCCACCGCATGGTTCAAGTCGTAGAGCGGCCTGGCCGGGTCGCCGCTGGCGTCCTCGATCGAGCCGCCGACCAGGCCCGCTTGTGCCCCCAGCCGAATGGTTTCGGCGGCATCTTCAGGCGCATCGCCGAAGCCTTTTTCGAGATCGGCCGAAACCGGCAAATCGGTGGCATCGACAATTGCGCGCACATGGGCCAAGGCTTCATCGCGCGAAACGCGACCGTCGCGCCGCCCGTAGACGCCGGCGGATGCGCCGCTGGAAGTGGCCAGCGCCTGATAGCCCAGGGCGGCCAGCACGCGTGCCGAGCCGGCATCCCACGGGTTGCCGATGACGAAGGCGCCGGGGCTCCTATGCAGGGCGGCGAAGCGTTCGCCCTTTTCGGATTGGGTGGGTGTGGTCATGGCGGGACTCCTTGGCGAGACAGGTTTGCGGCAAAAAATCGGATGTAGTCGTGGCGCGCGCCTGTCACCGGGCAGGCCAGCGCATCGATCCGGAAAGTCAAGGCAGGGTTTCGCTCCAGGTACCGCCCAGTTGCTCCACGCCCTGGCGGAACCGCACCAGGGTTTCTTCGACCGCGCGCGGTTCGCCCTTGGCGCCCAGTTCGATATGGCGCGGCGTCGTGGCGTCGCCCACCGAGGGCAGGCTGAAGGTCTTGATGGCCGGGTTCTTTTCGGCTTCCAGCATCATGTCGATCACCTGTGACTCGCCGAGCACGAACACGAAGATCGATTTTTCCAGATCGGGCGCATGGTTGAAATGCGCCTTGTAATGCGTGTCGAGCACCCACTCGGCCATCGGCCAGGCCATCACCGGAAAGCCCGGCACGAACCAGTGATGACCGATGGTGAAGCCGGCGATGCGGTTATAGGGGTTGGGAATGATGTCGGCACCGGCCGGAAATTCGCCCATCGCCAGGCGCTGCGCGTTGAGTTCCCATTTCATCTCGATGGCGCGGGCGCGGATTTCCTTCTCCGCCAGCGGATGCGAAACCAGGCCCACGCAGAGCGCCTCGGCCGCCGCCTGCCGGGTGTGGTCGTCGGGCGTGGCGCCGATGCCGCCGCAGCTGAAAATGCACCAGTGGCCGCCTTGGGCCAGCGCGAAGGTGCGGCGATAGGTGTCAACGATATGTGCGCGATCGTCACCCAGGTATTCGGCCCAGGAAAGCTTGAGACCGCGCGCCTTCAAAAGCTCGATGATTTTCGGCATGTGCTTGTCGGCGCGTTTGCCGGAGAGGATTTCGTCGCCGATGATGATGAGCCCGAAGTTCATTTACGTAAGTTCCTTGAGCGCATTGCCGCGCTCGCTGGCAAGCGCGTTGAGGCCATAGTGGATAAATGCCAGCCCGGTCAGGGTGGTCGAGAAAAACCAGAAAAACGGCACGATGTTGAGCAAGGCGCCGCCGAAGCCGAGCCAGCCCCAACTGCGGTTGCGCTCGCCGCACAAGCGCTTGAGTTCCTCGGTCGAGGCATGCTCGGCCAGCGCGTCATAGCGCAGCACGAGGGTATTGAGGCGACCCAGCAGCATCGGCAGAACCAGCCAGCCAAACAGTGGAATGAACCAGATCGGAAAGGTGAGCAGCGCCAGCACAATGAATTTGACAAGTGCGCCGACGGAATTGCCAAGCGAGCCCGCCAGGCTGCCGCCGCGGCGTGCCTCGAGCGTTGCGAAGTCGCGCGCGGCCACGTGTTTCAACATCAGCGGCATGCCGACCACGCTGATGAAACCGAGCGCGCATACCAGCGTGAGCGGGATGAACAGCGCGATCAGAACCCACAATGCCAGCACCCCAGGCACCACGGAAAAACCGTAGATCACCAGCCGGTCGATGAAGCGTTCGACATAGGGCAGGGTCTTGAGCAGGCTGTCGACTGCGGCGAAAAGAGTCGCCCACTTCCACCACATGATGAAGGCCCAGAACAAGGCGGCTGCCAGCACCGGGCCAATGGCCAACAGCAGCATGCCGGGCTGCAACTGGCTGGCTAGGGCGCGACGGTAAGCTTCGAGGATGGGCACAGGCTGATTTTACGGGTTTCGTTGCATGCGACTTCGACTATCGACGGCATTTCGATGCTTCACGGCAAAGCCGCATGCCACCTGCCACATGCGGCAGCCGCCAACCACGGCATCTCGTTCTCCCTCTTGCGTGGGAGAGGGCTCGGCTGGAGGCGTTGAAAGGGGACCGCAAAGGGCAACACGGCATCCGCATCAACGATCAATGGCGCATCTGCTTTGTGTGGCAAGACGGCAATGCAGCCAACGCCGGAATCGTGGACTATCACTAAAAGGAGTACCGACATGGCCAAACTGCGCAACATCCATCCCGGCGAAGTATTGCTCGAAGAATTTCTGCTGCCGATGGAGATCAGCCAGAACGCATTGGCCCGCGCGATGAATGTGCCGCCGCGCCGCATCAACGAGATTGTCCTCGCCAAGCGCGGCATCACCGCCGGCACGGCGCTGCGGCTGGCGAAGTGTTTCGGCACCAGCGCGGAATTCTGGATGAACCTGCAGGCGGCCTACGACCTGGAAGAGGCGGGGCGGGAGTTGGCGCCCGAGTTGCGGGAAGTGGAGTTGCTCGCCGCGTAAATAGTCAAGCGACGCGGGAGTGGTGTCGGCCGAGGCAACACACGATTACGTGCCTAGCCGGTAGCGCAACTCGCGCTGGCTGCGAATCGCCAGCACATAGACCGCGTCCGTGATGGCGTCGTACCGGTAGAGCGCCAGATATCCATTGCTCACGCCGGAGATCACCAGTTCGCGCAGGCCCAAAGGCATCGGCCGGCCGCTCATCGGACTCGATTCAAGGATGTCGATGGCGGCAATGGCGATGAACCAGCGCCGCTCGCTGCGGCTGTGGCGTTCGTGGATGAGGCCAATTCCCGCGCGATGCACGCCAGCACTTCCGGTATCGTGGCGCGAACCGCCGGGCTCATTTCGTCGCCGGGGCGCGCGCGCGCGATCTCGACGCCGAAGACGACGAGCCGGCGCGGCGCCGCTTCGCATCGCATCGACGAGAATGGCGAAGTCCGCGCCGGCCAGATGCGCGACCAGTCCGGCGCCCGCGCGATCGCAGCATTCGGCGGCGATGGCGCCGGCGGGAAAGCGCGCCAGGTAGCCGCCCGTGCGCAGGCGCTCGACGACTTCCCAGCCAACGCGGTCATCGCCGAACGGCGAGCCGATGCCAAGAATGCGCACCGGGCTCACAGGCGCCGCACGCCGAGCTTGAGGAAATGGGTCGCGCAGGAAATGTACGGATCGTAGTTGCGGATCACCATCTCGCCGTGCCTGCGCAGCTCGTCGTCGCTGCGCCCGAGGCCGAAGGCCTGTAGCGAATTGCGCAAATCCTCCTCGATGCGGGCCTGATTCTGGATGGTCGGCGGAACGATGCGCGCGCCCCGGATCGCACCCGCGTCGTCTGTCTCGAAGCGACGCCAGAGCAGGCCGAAGGATAGGAATTTCAACGCCATTGTTGGAGTAATCCGGCCATATCCGTCTGTGTCAATCGTTGATTTGGCGCCGAAGACGCCTGACAAGCCCCTGAAACCCCGCCCCGGCATCTCCCACAGCGGCGGCCCACGGGCCGGCATCAGACGCGGCGGTGACTTAGGCTCACGCAGATGACCGAGAATCTCCCGCATCACCACCGTCTCGGTGATGAAAGCGATGATCTTCATCGCGCCGCCGCACTGCGGGCACGTAAGCGGCGGCACCTCGTAGATGCGCGCCGGCAGAAGCGCCCAGACGTAGCGCGCCGCTTGGCGACGCATTGGCTCCGCCGGGGCCGCATCCGGCGGGATCGGTTCGACCGGCCTCGGTGCGGCGGCAATCGCAACGGGCTGCGCCAGTGCGGTGACCGCTGCCCGCAGCGGCGAGTGGGGTGCCAGCACCCCGAAGGTGCGATGCCGATGTTTGCGTGGCGGCGGAATCAGCGCCGCCAGGCGGCCCTGCAATTGCATCGGTGTCAGTATCAGGCCCACGCTGCCACCCGGGCCGGGCTTGCTGCTCTCGTAGACCAGATGCCGGGCGTCGATTTCACGCAAGCGTTCCAGCGCAAAGGCGGGCCGGGCGCAATACCGCAGCAGACGTTCCAGACCATCGCGCTCGTGGGCCTCGATGTGTACCTTTGCATCGACCGAGAAGCCGCCGCCGTGTTCCCACTTGGCCATCACATGCGCGTCGTCCGCCGACAGCAGCCCGCGCCGCAGGGCCGCGCGCAGCAATTGTCGCCGCACGGCGGCCTGAACCTCCGCGCTTGCCGACGCATCCAGACCGCCGGCCGGGTGGAAGGTGACGCCGCCTCCCGCATCGCCCTCGAACACGCCATCCACCACGGCGCAATGGAAGTGCAGATGGGTGCCCCGCAGCGCGCCAAAGCGGTGGATGAAGAC
>CAYYFR010000026.1:0-43170 GCA_964470865.1 uncultured Burkholderiales bacterium
GCCGACGCCACGCGGCATTGCGTGTTTTTCGGTCGATGAGGCAGTCGCCGCCGCCGAGAAGTTGGGTGGTCCGGTGTGGGTGGTGAAAGCGCAGATCCACGCGGGTGGGCGCGGCAAGGGCGGCGGCGTCAAGGTTGCCAAATCGATTGCCGAGGTGCGCGAAAAAGCCGGGCAGATCCTCGGCATGCAGCTCAAGACGCATCAAACCGGGCCCGCCGGACAGAAAGTCAATCGCCTGCTGGTTGAAGACGGTGCCGACATCAAGAAGGAATACTACGTCGCCGCACTGACCGATCGTGCCTCGCAAAAGGTGGCGATCATGGCTTCGAGCGAGGGCGGGATGGATATCGAGGAGGTCGCGCATTCGACTCCGGAGAAAATCCTCAAGGAATTCATCGACCCCGCAAGCGGTGTGACCGAGGCCCAGGCGGAGCGCCTCGCGCGCGGCATCGGTGTCCCTGAGGCTTCGATTGCGCAGGCGAAAGAAGTGTTTCGCAAGCTCTACGCCTGCTACATGGAGACCGATGCATCGTTGGCCGAGATCAATCCGATGATCCTCGAGGGCAACGGCAACATCAAGGCGCTTGACGCCAAGTTCAATTTCGACGCCAACGCGCTTTTTCGCCATCCCGAGATCGTCGCCTATCGCGACCTGGATGAGGAAGATCCTGCCGAGATCGAGGCGTCGAAGTTCGATTTGGCCTATATCCAGCTCGACGGCAACATCGGCTGCCTGGTCAATGGCGCCGGCCTGGCGATGGCGACCATGGACACCATCAAGCTGTTCGGCGGCGAGCCGGCCAACTTCCTCGATGTCGGCGGCGGTGCCACGGCCGAGAAGGTGACCGAAGCCTTCAAGATCATGCTCACCACGCCGGGGCTCAAGGCGATTCTGGTGAATATCTTCGGCGGCATCATGCGCTGCGACACCATTGCTGCCGGTGTGATTACGGCCTGCAAGGCGGTGAGCCTGGCGGTGCCTCTGGTGGTGCGCATGAAGGGCACGAATGAGGAATTGGGCAAACAGATGCTGACCGACTCAGGCCTGCCCATCATCAGCGCGGACACCATGGCAGAAGCGGCGCAAAAGGTCGTAGCCGCGGCAAAGTAACCGGGTCGGGCTACCGCCTGGAGCGGAGCGCCCGACATCACGGATCCCACAGGCATAGAGGGAAGCATGAGCATACTGATCAACCAGAACACGCGAGTCATGACGCAGGGCATCACCGGAAAAACCGGCCAGTTCCACACGAAAATGTGCAAGGAATACGCCAACGGGGCCAATTGCTTCGTCGCCGGGGTCAATCCCAGGAAGGCCGGTGAAAGCTTCGAAGGCATTCCGATCTATGCCAGTGTCAAGGATGCGAAAGCACAGTCTGGAGCGTTGGTGTCGGTGATTTACGTGCCGCCGGCAGGTGCGGCGGCGGCGATCTGGGAGGCGGTCGAGGCCGATCTCGATCTGGTCATCTGCATTACCGAGGGTATTCCGGTGCGCGACATGCTTGAGGTGCGCAACCGCATGAAAGCCGAAAACCGCCGCACACTTCTGCTGGGGCCGAACTGCCCGGGCCTGATCACGCCGGAGGAAATCAAGATTGGCATCATGCCCGGCCACATTCATCGCAAGGGCCGTATCGGCGTGGTCTCGCGTTCCGGTACGCTCACCTATGAAGCGGTGGCGCAATTGACCGAGATCGGTCTGGGGCAGTCGTCGGCGGTCGGCATCGGCGGGGATCCGATCAACGGCGTCAAGCATATCGACGTGATGCGCCTGTTCAACGATGATCCTGATACCGATGCGGTGGTCATGATCGGCGAAATCGGCGGGCCGGACGAAGTCAATGCCTCGCGCTGGATTCGCGACAACATGAAGAAACCGGTGGTCGGTTTCATCGCGGGCGTCACGGCGCCCGCGGGCAAGCGCATGGGCCATGCGGGCGCGCTTATCTCAGGGGGCGAGGACACCGCGCAGGCCAAGCTGGCGGTGATGGAAGAGTGTGGCATCAAGACCACAAAAAACCCGTCGGAAATGGCGAAGCTGCTCAAGGCGATGCTTTAGCACGCGGCAGGCCGGCCGATTCGCAGTTAACTGGAGGAGGAAAAACGCATGGGTTTCGACACCCCGGAATTCTGGCTGGCCTTGGGCCAGATTATCTGGATCAACATCATCCTTTCTGGCGACAACGCCGTGGTGATCGCCCTGGCTGCGCGCTCGCTGCCGCCCAAGCAACAGAAAATGGCGATCATGTGGGGCTCCGGCGCAGCCGTGGTGCTGCGCATCGTCCTCACCTTCGTGGCGGCTTACCTGCTCAAGTTGCCCTATCTGCAAATCATTGGCGGCTTGCTGCTGTTGTGGATCGGCTTCCAGTTGCTCAGTGGCGAAGAGGGGGAAGAGGAAGGCGAGACCAAGGCATACGGCAGCCTGTCGGCGGCGGTACGCACGATTCTGATCGCTGATCTGGTGATGAGCCTGGACAACGTGATCGCGGTGGCCCTGGCGGCCAAGGGCAACTTCACGCTTTTGGTTCTGGGTCTGGCGATCAGCATTCCACTGGTGGTTTTTGGCAGCACTCTGATGATCAAGCTGATGGAGCGCTTCCCGGTGATCATCACTCTCGGTGCGGCATTGATTGGCTGGGTTGCCGGAGACGCGATTTCCCATGATGTGGCCTTGAAGTCGGTATTCGAGAACAACGCTTATCTGGCGTATGGCCTGAAAGCCGGCTGCGCGGTGTTTGTCGTCGTGGTTGGCAAATGGCTGGCGGCCAAAGCCTCGAACAAGGGCCACGCAGCGAAAGCCCGTTAGGTAAGCACTGAACAGGTCTGTCGGTCGGCAAGGTCGCGCCTGCACGATGTTGAAGCGAAAAGGCACTTCGTTGGGGAATCCGAATTCCAGGGAAGTGTTCGGCGTTTACCTGGCACCGAGGCGATTCGACCACCTTCGCCACAGGGGGGAGCGGGGTCGGGCCACGCGCGGTGGCGGGTTTGTCAATCTGGATGATGCAAAAGTTGACCATCTTGATATAGAACTGCAAGAATGCGTATCATCATGCTGTTTATCTTGCGATATTTTATGTCCAGAGAGTCTTTTGGCGTAGAATCATAGGGACATTTTGCCGCAGTTGGCTGCAAGGTTTCGGGAATGCAGGCCGGTTGCCGATAGTGCGCCGCGACGGCTCGCATAAGGGCTTCGTGGTGGAATTACGCCGAGCTTAATAAGAGCACACGTGGCGACAGGGGGTTCGAATGGCCAAGCTCAAAGGTGGTTTTTGGAAAACCGATTGGTTTTTCGGGTTGGTTATCGCGCTCGTCTTTTTCATTGCGGCGTATCCCTATGGCAGCGAACTGCTGCGCAGCCTCGAGCGCAAGGCGTACGACTGGGGGGTTGCGGCCTCCAGCAAATCTCCGAACGACAAGATTGCAGTGATTGCGATCGATAACGAGAGCATCAAGAACATCGGTCGCTGGCCCTGGAGCCGCGAGGTGCACGCCAAGATGACTGATATCCTGGTCGGCGCGAAGGCCCGGGTTATTGGCAACAGCGTTCAGTTTTTCGAACCCCAGCAGGATCCGGGCTTGGTTTACATCAATAAACTGTTGGCTGCGTACAACAAGGCGGTCGCGCAAGGGAGCCCGGGTGGTGCTGCAGCGCCAGGTGCAGACGCCGGGCCGGCGTTCGCCGATTTCGCGCAGTTTGGCATCTTGCTCAAGGAAGCCGACGCGGCGCTCAACACGGATCGCGCGCTCGCCCGCAGTTTCGCCGCAGCCAAGAACGTCTTGTTGTCGACTGACTTGACCGTCGGCGAGCCGCGTGGCAAGCCTGACAAGGATTTGCCGGCATACGTCACGCAGTTCACGCTGGTCGACAAAAAGGGCGCAGACATCATCCCCACCAATCAAATGCAATTTCCGATCGAGAGCCTGGGCTCGGTGGCGGCTGGCCTCGGGCATTTGACGCAGACGCAGGATCCCGATGGCGCGATTCGGACCGAGCCGCTGTTGTTGCAGTACTACGATCGCTATGTGCCGTCGTTTGCGCTGATGGTTGCCGCGAAGTCACTTAATCTCGGGGTTGACGATATCAAGGTTACGTGGGGCGAGCAGCTGCGTCTTGGCAAACTGGCAATCACTACCGACAGCAGTTCCCGCATGTACACGTATTTCTACAAGGACCGTGGCGACAAGCGCGCTTTCCAGATCGATTCCTTCTATGACGTGATTTCTGGAAAGATCAACGCCGCCGAGCGCTATGCAGGCAAGATCGTGCTGATCGGCGCGACCGCCTCCGGTGTCGGTACCAGTTTTGTGACGCCGGTGTCCTCAGCGCTGACCCCGGTCGAGATCTCGGCGCACACCGTCTCTTCAATTCTTTCTGAGCATTTTTTCGTCACGCCTGCATGGGCGGTCTGGCTCGAGCTGCTGGTGTTCATCCTGGTTGCAGCCTACTTGATCGCGTTGCTACCCAGACTCAAGGCGCGGCCTGCGGCATTGATCACCTTGGGCGTGCTGGTGGCCTTGCTGGCGACGCACTTCGCCTTGATGGTTTCCGCCGGCATGTGGATTCAATTGATGGTGCCCGCAACGTTGCTTCTGGTCGGGCACTTGCTGCTGACGACCAAGCACTACATCGTGACCGAAGCCGGAAAGCAGAAGTCGGATGTCGAATCGGCGGAGTCGAATCGCATGCTGGGGCTTGCATTCCAGGGGCAGGGCCAGCTGGACATGGCTTTCGACAAGTTTCGCAAGGTGCCGTTTGACGGCGCGGTCATGGACAACCTGTATAACCTGGCGCTGGATTTCGAGCGTAAACGGCAGTTCAACAAGGCGCAGGCTGTCTACGAGCACATGGCGACCTATGATCCGAAGTTCAAGGATCTCGAGCAGAAGATCGTACGCGCCAAGAACCTGTCGGAAACGGTGATTTTGGGCGGCGCATCCGGCCGATCCAATGCCAGCATTCTGGATGGTGCGGGCGCTGGAGAAAAGCCCATGCTCGGTCGTTACCAGATCGAGAAGGAGCTTGGCAAGGGCGCGATGGGCGTGGTTTATCTTGGGCGTGACCCGAAGATCAGCCGCGTGGTGGCGATCAAGACCATGGCACTTTCTCAGGAGTTCGAAGCCGACGAACTCGATGAAGCCAAGGCACGCTTCTTCCGCGAGGCCGAGACCGCTGGCCGCCTCAACCATCCGCACATCGTGACCATCTACGATGCGGGTGAAGAGCATGACTTGTGTTTCATTGCGATGGAACTGCTCAAGGGCAAGGATCTGGTGCCTTTCACCAAGCCGGAAACGCTGTTGCCGATTCCGCGCGTGGTTTCGATTGCGGCACGCGTGGCCGATGCGCTGGGCTATGCACACCGACAAAACGTTGTCCACCGCGACATCAAGCCGGCCAACATCATGTACGACCCGGAACTGGATAATCCGAAGGTCACCGACTTCGGAATCGCCCGGGTTACCGATTCCTCCAAGACCAAGACCGGTATGGTGCTGGGTACGCCATCTTACATGTCGCCCGAGCAGTTGTCGGGCAAGAAGGTCGAGGGCGGCTCGGATCTGTTTTCGCTGGCTGTCAGTCTTTACCAGATGTTGTGTGGTCGCCTGCCATTCGTCGGCGACTCCATGGCGCAATTGATGTTCAAGATTGCCAATGAAGAAGCGGCAGATATCCGTACCCTCAACCCCGAGGTTCCCGAAGGCCTGGCGGCAGTCTTGCGCAAGGCGATGGCCAAGGAGGCCGGCGAGCGCTTTCTGACCGGTGAGGAGTTCGCCGCCGCGCTGCGTCCGTACGGCGAGACGCCGGCGACTTCCACTGGCATGAACATTCCCGCTGCGGCGCAACGCCCTGCGACACAGCCCCTGGCGGTACCCGCGGCGGCGCCCGCGGCTGTACCAGCAATGGCGGCAGCAGCGGCTGCGACCAATCCGCACGCGGGCGAGACGATGGTGCTGCAGGCGCCAGTCGATGCCGACAAGACGGTCATCATCCAGGCGCCGACGTCGCCGCCCCCGGCGGTGCCAACTGCGGCACGCAAGCCGCCGCCCGACGTGGATATTTCCCTTTAAGGCATGGGCATGAATCTGTCAGATGCGATCGAGATCGTTGGCCATTCCGACCCCGGAATGGTACGGTCCCACAACGAGGACTCGATTGCCAATGATGCGCGAAACGGGCTGGCTATTCTTGCCGACGGCATGGGGGGGTACAACGCAGGCGAAGTAGCCAGTGGCATGGCGACCACGGTGCTGATGACCGAATTGCAGTCTGCCATCGCACAGCGCGCGCCGTTCGAGTACGATGCAGACAGCGGCGCGGAGTTCCGCACTCACGCCGCACGTATGCTGCGTGACCAGATTGCGAAAGCGAACCATTCGATTTTCTCGGCAGCTCAATCGCAGCCGCAATATTCCGGAATGGGCACCACGCTTGTCGTGGCGATTTTCTATGACAACAAGGTAAGCGTCGCACACATTGGCGATTCGCGGCTGTACCGTCAGCGTGGCAGCGAGTTTGTGCAAGTCACGCGCGACCATTCCTTGTTGCAGGAACAGATCGACAGCGGCATGCTCACCGCAGAGGAAGCGAAGCATTCGCAGAACAAGAATCTCGTCACTCGCGCGCTGGGCATCGATCCGACCGTGGAAGCGGAGATTCACGATTATGAAACCAGGCCCGATGACATCTATCTGTTGTGCTCGGACGGCTTGTCAGACATGGTTGAGGACGAGGAAATCGGCCTGACACTGGAAACCCTTGGGGGCAATCTCAATTTGGCGGCGCAGCAGCTGGTGCAGATGGCCAATGACAATGGCGGGCGTGATAACGTGTCAGTGCTGTTGGTCAGGATTGGCAAGGAATATCCGGCTGCAAGGGGTTTGTTCGGCAGGTTTTTGGGGTGGTTCAAGTAAACTAGAGCGATTGCAAGTCGCTACGCATCAACAGCGAAAGAGAAAAAGGAACGGGCTATGGCGAAGCTAATTCTCAGCATGGACGGGCTGGTGCTCAAGGAAATTACCTTGACCAAAGAGCGCACCACCATCGGCCGCAAGCCGCACAACGACATTCAGATCGATAACCTCGCGGTCTCGGGTGAGCACGCTGTGATCGTCACGATTCTGAATGACTCGTTTCTGGAGGACCTCGGTTCCACCAACGGAACACTGGTCAACGGGCAGCCGATCAAAAAGCACTTTCTGCAGCCCAACGACGTGATCGAGCTTGGCAAATACAAGCTCAAGTACATCAACGAAGCGCCCAAGGCTGCCGCTGCCGCAGACTTTGAAAAAACCATGGTGCTGCGGCCGGGCACCATGCCCAGGCCTGCGCCGGCGCCGGTTCAGACGTCCGCCGCGTCCGCTTCCATGGCGACCGCGGCGACCGCGGCGACCGCGGCGACTGCGGCGATTGCGGCGGCGCCTGCGCAAGCCCCCGCTCCGGCCGCACCCGCCAGGCAAGGCGCCATCCAGCTGCTTTCCGGGGCCAACGTCGGCAAGGAGTTGCTCCTGACCAAGGCCCTGACCACACTGGGAAAGCCTGGCGTTCAGGTGGCAGTCATTACGCGGCGACCGCAGGGCTACTTCATCACCCACGTTGAAGGTGCGAATTTTCCGGTGGTCAACGGCAAGACACTTGACGCCCAGGCACATCCGCTCAACGATCACGACGTGATCGAAATTGCGGGGACGAAGATGGAGTTCTTTTACAAGTAGACCCGCGTAGCCGTCGTCGGCCTGTGCCAGGGCACGGATGGCAGCAGGCGCAATGCCAGAAGGGAGGCGGCAGTGAAGCAGCACATCGTCCGCATCGGGCTCGGGCTCCTGGTCCTGTTGCTGTTTCTGGTCCACGCGGCCGAATTCTTCAACATTCGCATCATCAGCCAGCTCGACGCGATCATCTATGACGCACGTGCCAGGCTGACCATGCCGGGTACGCTCGACGAGCGCATCGTCATCGTCGACATTGACGAAAAGAGCCTGGGCAAGCTGGGTCGCTGGCCATGGAGCCGTGACAAGATGGCGGCACTGGTCGACAAACTGTTCGATCAGTATGGCGTTGTGATGGTGGGTTTCGACGTCGTGTTCGCCGAGCCGGATGTCAGTTCGGGCATCCGCACGCTCGAGAGCCTGGGGCGCGACGGGGCTCTCAAGGACAACGAGCAATTCAAGGCTGAAATTGAAAAGCTGAAGCCTGCGCTCGACTACGATGCACGCTTTGCCAAGGCCCTTGCCGGCAAGCCTGTGGTTCTCGGCTATTACCTTTCCTCGGAGGAAGACGCGGAAAAAAGCGGTGTTTTGCCACCGGCTGTGATGCCCGGCGGCACGTTCAAGGGGCGCACCATCGATTGGTTTCAGTGGAAAGGCTTCGGGGCCAATTTGGAGTTGTTCCAGAAATCGGCGCTGGGCTCCGGCTTGTTCAATCCGATTGTTGATCTTGATGGTGTGGTGCGGCGTGTGCCGATGCTGTCGGAGTACGAAGGGCAATATTACGAGTCATTGGCCCTGGCGATGTTTCGGGCGCTGCTGGGCTCGCCAAATATCGAGCCGGGGTATCCGCCGGAACGATTTTTGTCGAAAAACTATCAGGGCCTGGAGTGGCTTGAACTGAAAGCCAACGCCGGTGGCGGGCTGCGCTCGTTCCGGATTCCGGTCGACAAGACTGTCAGTGCATTGGTACCGTATCGCGGTCGTGGCGGACCCAAGGGCAATTCGTTTCGCTACATTTCACTTGCCGATATCCATGAAGACAAAATCGCCAAAGGAGAGCTGAAGGGCAAGATTGCCTTGTGGGGCACCACCGCGCCTGGTTTGCTGGATTTGCGTTCGACTCCGGTCGGCGAGGCGTACCCTGGGGTCGAGATCCATGCCAATCTGCTGTCCGGCATGCTGTCGCAGAATTTCAAGGAGCGGCCGCCCTTTACCCTTGGTGCCGAAGTGCTGCTGCTGTCGATTGGCGGCATCACGCTGGCGCTGTTGCTGCCGTTTCTCTCACCAATGAGGGCCACGCTGGTGACCTTCGCCGGCATGGCCCTGATCATCGGGCTCAATACCTTCATCTATACGCAGATGAATCTGGTATTGCCGCTGGCGGCGTCGCTGTTGATGACAGCGGCGCTATTCATCTTGAACATGGCTTACGGATACTTTGTCGAATCGCGCAGCAAGCGGGAGTTCACCGCACTGTTCGGCCAATACGTTCCGCCAGAGCTGGTCGACGAAATGGCGCGTGATCCGACCAAGTACAGCATGGAGCCCGCCGCAGCGGACTTGACGATACTGTTCTCCGACGTACGCGGATTCACCACGATCTCCGAGAGTCTTTCTCCTGGCGATCTGGCGGCTTACATCAACGATTACCTGACTGGCATGTCGGCCACGATTTCGAAGAACCGGGGCACACTGGACAAGTACATCGGCGACGCGGTGATGGCGTTTTGGGGCGCACCGGTGCCGGATGCGGAGCATGCACGCCAGGGCGTGATTACGGCGCTCGAAATGCAGAAAGTCGCCCATGAGCTCAACGAGAAGTTTCGCGGCAAAGGCTGGCCGACCCTGAAAATCGGCATCGGAGTCAACTCCGGCAATGTCCGTGTCGGTGACATGGGTTCGAAAGTTCGCAAGGCGTATACAGTGATGGGTGACCCGGTGAATCTGGCTTCGCGATTGGAAGGGCGGACCAAGGAATACGGGGTCGGGATTCTGGTCGGCGAGGGTACCGAGAAGGTGGTCAAGGACGTGATATTCAAGGAGCTTGACAGAATTCGCGTGAAAGGCAAGAACGAGCCCGTGGCCGTTTATGAGCCGATTTGTCTTGATGCGGAAGCCGACAAGAAAATCAAGGACGAACTCAAGCTGTGGCGCGATGCGCTCAAAGCGTACCGGGCGCAGTCCTGGGATCAAGTGGAAATGAACCTCCTCAACCTGCAACGGATGAATCCGGATTGCTACCTTTACGAAAAGTACGCCGATCGCGTGGTACAGTTTCGCAAGCATCCGCCCGGTCCGAACTGGGACGGAGTCACCACGTTCGACGAGAAATGAAGCGTCCAAGGGCGGATTTTTTCAGATGAAAGTCAAGGTTCTGGGTTGCTCGGGCGGGATCGGCGGAAAGCACTTGCGCACCACCGCGTTCCGGGTCGACAACGATGTGTTGATCGATGCCGGAACCGGGGTCGCCGATCTGTCGTTGACCGAGTTGTCGATGATCGACCATATTTTTCTCACCCATTCGCATCTTGATCATATCGCGACCATTCCCTTCATCGTCGATACGGTCGGCGCAATGCGCGACAAGCCGCTGACCATCTACGGCATCGAGGAAACGCTGGAAACGCTTGCCAAGCACATCTTCAACTGGAGTGTATGGCCCGATTTCACCGTGATTCCCAGCGCCGACGCACCATTTATGCGTTACCAGCGGATCAAGTTGGGGCAGCGCGTCAATCTGGACGGTCGCACGTTCACGCCACTGCCGGCCAACCACACGGTTCCGGCGGTTGGCTACCAGATCGACAATGGCAACGCCAGCCTGGTCTTTTCCGGTGACACCTACATCAACGACCCTCTCTGGAAGCTGGTCAACAAGATCCCGAATCTCAAGTACCTGATCATCGAGACTGCGTTTTGCAACCGTGAAAAGCAGCTTGCGGTGGCGTCCAAACATCTTTGTCCAAGCCTGCTCGCCGAAGAGTTGGCCAAACTCGAACGCTCGGCGGAGATTTTCATCACCCATCTCAAACCTGGCGAGATCGAGTTGACCATGCAGGAGATTGAAGAGTTCGCTGGCGACTACAAGCCGCGCATGCTGCAAAACGGCCAGGTATTCGAGCTGTGATGGCAGCCATGGCTGAGAGCTCTGTTTCCATCGATATCCTGCGGGCATTTGACCCGCTGGGCTCGTTGTCAGGCGCGCGTTTGGAAGAGTTTGCCGACCTTTGCTTTGTCGAGCGGGTCGCCAGCGGGAGTGACCCGTTCCTCATGCGTGGTGGCGCGGAACAATTGGTGTTTCTGGTCAAGGGTGAGCTCCTGTTGCTGTTTGCCGATGGCGGTAGCGAAACGGTGCTTGCCGGAAGTCATGTCGCGCGTTCCGCCTTGACGCGTGCCAACGGAGTCGTCTCGGGGCGCGCGGTGACCGACCTCGAGTTGATACGCATTGATCGCGACCTGCTTGACATCATGCTGACCTGGGATCAACTGGCCGAGTTCGACGCGACACGTACCGGACGATTGAAGGCGCTGGTGCAGGACGATACGCCGGCCTTACCGCAGTGGAAGGTCATGTCCGGCGTTTTCAGCATGTCCAACCTCAGAACGGGTGCGTTTTCCAATCTCCCTTCGGCACACATCGCGGAACTGCTCAATCGCTTCGCCAGGCTTGAGGTCCAGGCCGGCGACATCATCGTGCGCGAAGGCGAGGAAGGCGATTACTACTATGTCATCGAATCCGGTCGGGCGTCGGTAACCCGGCTGGTAGGCGGGGTGGTGGTGACGCTGGCAGATCTGAAAAGCGGCGATGCCTTCGGAGAGGAGGCCCTGGTCTCGGATGCCAAGCGCAACGCCACGGTGACCATGAAGTTGCCTGGCGTCCTGCTGCGGTTGGCCAAGCATGATTTCGTCGCATTGCTGAAGGAACCGTTGATCAACAGGATCAAGTTCGAGGCGGCAAACGCCAAGGTCGCGGCCGCTGCTCAATGGCTGGACGTACGCTATCCGTCGGAGTATCAGTACGACCGGCTTGCGGGAGCGATCAACATCCCGCTGGCCGAGATTCGCAATGCCTTCAACGTCCTCGATAAATCCCGGGAATACGTGGTTTACTGTCAAAGCGGAAGGCGCAGTTCGGCTGCTGCGTTTCTGCTGGCGCATCGGGGCTTCAAGGTATTCCTGCTTGACGGTGGTCTGTGGGCCGCCCGCAAGATTGAGTAACATGGTTTGGCGCGTATCTTGCGTTTTATCGACATGTTGGTGCCGAACATCCGGCGAGCCGACGGTTCTTGCAAGTTGGGGTGAGTCATGAGCGCTGTTCTGAGTCCAAAGCCGGCGGCACAGTCCGCAGATGTCAGTCTCAAGCTCAATTTCCAGAAGAACCTGCAAACGGTCACCAACCGCATTCACGCGACCAACAATGTCGACGAGATCATGCTGGAGGTCAGCCAGGAGATTTGCAATCTCTTCAATGCCGATCGTTTGACCATTTATGCAGTTGGCGAGGACAAGGCTTCGATCATTTCCAAGATCAAGACCGGGCTTAACTCGTTCAAGGACCTGAAGCTGCCGATTGCCGAGCAAAGCATCGCCGGTTACGTTGCGCTGTCGAGAAAGCTGATCAACCTGCGCGACGTCTATGACGAATCGGAACTGAAGTCATACAACACCAACCTGCGGTTCCTGCAGGAGGTCGACAAGCGCACCGGCTACCGCACCAAACAGGTGTTGTGCGCCCCGGTGGTGGACGCGCAGTCCAGCGAATTGATAGGCGTTGTGCAGATCATCAACAACAAGTCCGGCCAGGCGTTTGGCCAGCTTGAGGAGGAAGGGGCGATCGGGCTGACCCAGACGCTCGCCATTGCCTTCCGGCAGCGCCAGAAGTCGGCGCAGCCGGTCAAGACCAAATACGACTATCTGGTGGCTGATGCCGTATTGTCGGCGCAGGAGTTTGAACTTGCCACCCGTTCCGCTCGGCGCAAGGGTGTCGATGTCGAAGAGGTGCTGATCGGTGAATTCCAGGTCAAGGTCCCTGCCATGGGTGCTGCCCTGGCGAAATTCTTCGGAGTTCCGCACGAACCCTTCAAGGCAGACCGGATAAAACCCGCCGATTTGCTGAAGAACCTCAAGCGCGACTATGTCGAGTCCAGTCAATGGCTGCCGATCGATGATGCCAAGGAAGGTCTTGTAGTCATGTGTCTCGATCCGGAGCGGGTCAAGAGTTCGCGCATCGTCAACAACATTTTTCCACGGGCCAGCAAGGTGATCTACAAGGTCACCACGGCGATTGAGTTCAAGCAGACGCTCAATGCCTTTTTCGGCGAAGCAGGCGACACCAGCTCGATCGACGATCTGCTGACCAACATGGGGGACGAGGACGAGATCTCGGTGGTCGCAAGCGACGGCGACGACGTCAACGCGGCGGCCGACAACGAGTTGGTCAAGCTGGTCAACAAGATCATCGTCGACGCATATCACCAGGGTGTGTCGGACATCCACATCGAGCCATATCCGGGCAAGGCCAAGACCGAGATTCGCTTTCGCAAGGATGGGTCGCTCGCGCCTTATATCGAGATACCCGCGAGTTACCGTGCCGCCATCGTGGCTCGCATCAAGATCATGTGCGACCTCGATATCTCGGAAAAGCGCAGGCCCCAGGACGGCAAGATCAAGTTCAAGAAGTACGGGCCGCTTGATATCGAATTGCGCGTTGCGACCATTCCCACCGCTGGCGGTGTTGAGGATGTGGTGATGCGGATTCTTGCCGCAGGGGAACCGATTCCGATCGACAGCCTGGGCGTGACGCGGAAAAACCTCGAGTCCTTGAAGAAGACCGTCAGCAAGCCCTATGGCTTGTTTTTCGTGTGCGGCCCGACCGGCTCCGGCAAGACCACCACTTTGCATTCGGTGCTGGGTTTCCTCAACACGCCCGACACCAAGATCTGGACTGCCGAAGACCCGGTCGAGATCACGCAGAAGGGATTGCGTCAGGTGCAGGTCAACAAGAAGGCGGGACTGGATTTCGCGGTGGTCATGAGGGCTTTCCTGCGCGCTGATCCCGACATCATCATGGTTGGCGAGATGCGCGATGCCGAGACCACCAGCACCGGCATCGAAGCATCCCTTACCGGTCACCTGGTGTTCGCTACCCTGCATACCAACAGTGCGCCCGAGGCTGTGATTCGCCTGCTCGACATGGGCATGGATCCGTTCAATTTCGCCGACGCCCTGCTTGGCATCCTTGCGCAACGGCTGGCCAAGCGCCTGTGCAAGGAGTGCAAGGAGGCCTACAACCCTGATCCCAACGAACTCAAGTCCTTCATCACCGAATACGCCGAGGAGCTGATCAAGACCCCGGCCTGGAAGCAGGATCCGCAAGCACAATTCAAGAAGCTCTACGATTACTGGATGCAGGAGTACGGCAAGGACGGCAAGATCACGGTTTATCGAGCCAAGGGTTGCGAGAAATGCGGCGGCAGCGGCTACAAGGGGCGCGTCGGCCTGCACGAATTGATGGTGGCCAGCGAACGCGTAAAGAAACTGATCCAGGAACATGCCCGGGTTGCCGACATTTTCGTGGCGTCAGTGGAGGAAGGCATGAGCACGCTGAAGATGGATGGCATGGAAAAGGTTCTGATGGGCGTCACCGACCTGAAGCAGGTTCGCACCGTCTGTATCAAGTAGGCGCCGGGTCCGAGTTCGCCGTGCTCACCGTCGAGGATCTCTTCACCCGGCTGGAGCAGCTCAACGCTGTGGGCGCGGCGTTGTCGCAGGAACGTGATATCAACGCCCTGCTCGAAAAGATCCTGCTTGCGGCCAAGGGCATCACCAATGCCGACGGCGGCACTCTGTATCGCCTGATCGACGGGGAAAAACTGCAGTTCGAAATCGTACTCAATGATTCGCTGAAGATCGCCCTGGGCGGCACCTCCGGCAATCCGATTTCCTTCTATCCGATCAAGCTGTATGGCGAAGCCGATCAGCCCAACACTTCAATGGTGGCCGCCTACGCGGCACTGACCGGCAACGCGGTGAATATCGCCGATGCCTACACGGCCGACGGCTTCGACTTTTCGGGCACGCGCAATTTCGACAAGAAAACCGGATATCGCTCCACCTCGTTCCTTACCATTCCGATGCGCGATCACGAGAACGAGATCATCGGCGTGTTGCAACTGCTCAACCGGATCGAGCCGCTGACCGGCAAGGTCACCGAGTTTTCCGACGCCGACCAGCGCCTGGCCGAGAGCCTGGCCTCGCAGGCCGCGATTGCTCTCACCAATCGCAGCCTCATCCTGCAACTGGAGCAATTGTTCGAATCCTTCATCAACGTCATGAATACGGCGATCGATGAAAAGTCGCCTTACACCGGCGGTCATTGCCAGCGCGTGCCGAGCCTGACCATGATGCTGGCCGACGCGGTCACCAATACGACTGAGGGGCCGCTCAAGGATTTCAGGATGACCGAGAAGGACCGCTACGAGCTCAAGATCGCCGGCCTTCTGCATGATTGCGGCAAGGTCACCACCCCGGTGCACGTGGTCGACAAGGCGACCAAGCTTGAGACCTTGTTCGATCGGGTGCACATGGTGGATACCCGCTTTGAAGTTTTGAAGCGCGATGCCGAGATCGCGATGTTGAGAGGGGAAATACCATCCGCAGAGCGCGCCCGGCGCGTGAAGCAGTTCGATGACGATCGCGCTTTTCTGCGCAAGGCCAATGTCGGTGGTGAATTCATGCGCGAGGAGGACCTCGCGCGGGTCAGGCAGATCGCCGGCTATCGCTGGGTCGACGTCAACGGCTGCGAAGCGGCTTTCCTGAGCGAGGAGGAAGTCAAGAACCTCA
Organism: uncultured Burkholderiales bacterium; assembly: GCA_964470865.1. GTDB lineage: Bacteria > Pseudomonadota > Gammaproteobacteria > Burkholderiales > JAEUOS01 > JAEUOS01. The sequence continues at coordinate 15,550 of CAYYFR010000026.1, forward strand.
CCGTGCGCGCCGGCACCCTGACGCAGGAAGAGCGGGAAGTCATCAATTACCATATCGTGGCGACCATCAAGATGCTGGAGACCCTGCCGTGGCCCAAGCACCTGCGGAATGTTCCCGAGTATGCAGGCGGGCATCACGAGCGCATGGATGGCAAGGGCTACCCAAAGGGCTTGAAGCGCGAGGAAATGAGCGTCCAGGCGCGCGTCATGGGCATTGCCGACATCTTCGAAGCGCTTACTGCCCGCGACCGGCCCTACAAGAAAGGCAAGACTCTGACCGAATCGCTCGAGATTCTTGGCAAGTTCAAGCTAAACGGCCATATCGATCCGGACCTGTTCGATGTCTTCATCCGCGAAAAGGTCTACCTGAAATATGCGGAGCAGTTCATGAATCCCGAGCAGATCGATGATGTGGACCTGAGCCGCATCCCCGGGGTTTCCGTCTGAAATTGCCTGCGCACGCGCCAGCAAGGGCGCGCGCCAGCTAGCCGCTAGCCGGCGGTGCCGGGGGACGGCGCGTAATGTAGACGATCAGGGCCTCAGTGGCGATCTCGACAAATTTCTCGTTGTAGCCCATTTCCTTGAGTTCCCACTGGAAGGTGTTGCCCAGCGCGGCTTTCTTGAACACGCCGAGTTTTTTTTCATCCTTGAACTGGGCTGCCTTTTCGCAAACTTCCTCGATGATCGTGGTCAGGCGCTTTGGGCTGACCATGCGTTGCGGATCATTGGCAAGCGTAGGCGGGAAACGTTTCGAGATTTCCTGCGCGAGGGATTTGGCGAATTCCTCGAGATCCTTGCCGCCGAAAAGGTTAAGAGCCACGATGCGGTACCGTCTGCTGAGTCGTTTTTCTATGATAACCGCATTCTTGCCAACTGCCGGCCGGTTCGCGCTCCTGCCGAACGCACCGCCACGCCACCAGATTTTGTCATTACCTCCTCCGCAAGCATTTGCGACCCCATTAGAGCTGATTACAGCGTGCATAACCGGGGCTTATGTGAATGTCGGTTGCGCAAACACGCCGCCAATCGCACAATCGGCCCAGGGCTTCCCTGGAACCGAAAATGCGCGCGCCGCCGCTGGATTTACGTCTGCTTGAAGTCTTCGAGGCGATCTTTGTCGAGAAGAGCCTGACCAATGCGGCCCTCAAGCTGGCGATGACCCAGCCTGCGGTCAGCCAGTCGCTGACCAAGATGCGCGCGCACTTCGGTGACCAGTTGTTCGTTCGCACGGTCGCCGGGATGGAGCCGACGCCACGCGCCAAAGAATTGTTCGCGTCGGTTGCGGTGATCTTGAAGGAAGCGCGTGAATCACTGGTGGCGCGGCCGGCGTTTGATCCAAAACTCTCCGAGCGCGAGTTCGCGATCGCAACCACCGATCTGGGCGCCGCAGCCCTGATTCCGCAACTCATCCAGGCGGCGCGCCAACGTGCGCCTCTGGCGCGGATTGTCAGCGTCAGTGCCGACGGCCGTGAACTTGCCGAGGAAATGACTGCGGGCGACATTTCTCTTGCGATCGGCAACTTTCCGGTGCTGCAGGCGGGCATCTATCAGCAGGGCCTGTATCAGGAAACCTATGTGCTGCTGGCCAGCAGCGAGCGTGCCGCGCAGGGGTGCATGACCGTTGAGGACTTTCGCGAAGCGCATCATGTGATCGTCAGCGCCGGCTCCTCTGGCCATTTCCACAGCGAGATCGAAAAGCGCCTGATCGCCATGATTCCGCATGACCATATCGTCGCCACCGTCTCAAGCTTTCTGGTCGCGCCGCTGGTGGCGCGCGGAACCGATCTCCTGTTGACAGTGCCGCGCCGGGTCGCCGGCATTTATGCGCCGCTTCTCGGTCTGGAGGAAATGCCCTTGCCGCTGGAGCTGCCGGACTACCCGATCACCCAGTATTGGCATGCGCGTTTTCATCACGATCCGGGCATCGTCTGGTTGCGCAACCTGGTGTTTGAACTGTTTTCCGACCGCGACGCCAGGGAGCCCGCAGCACAGGCGCCGACAGGCCGCGTGGCGCAGCGCGTCGCATGAAAGCAGCCCGCTACGTACGACCTTCGCAGTTGGGCGACGCGCTGGCAATCCTGGGTGCGGGCGGCTTTTCCGTCCTGGCGGGCGGTACCGATTTCTACCCTGCTCGGGTGGGTAAACCGGTGGACGTGGATGTTCTGGACATCACATGCATCGAAGAATTGCGCGGCATCAGTGTCGACGCCGGCGCCGTGCGCATCGGCGCTCTCGCGACCTGGAGCGATTTGCAAGACGCGGACCTGCCGCCGGTGTTTGACGGTCTCAGGGCGGCGGCGCGCGAGGTAGGTGGCATGCAGATCCAGAATGCAGGCACGCTGGCGGGCAACCTTTGCAATGCTTCGCCTGCCGCTGACGGGGTACCACCCTTGCTGGCACTGGATGCCGATGTCGAACTGATGGCCTCCGGCGCAACGCGTCGCTTGCCCCTGCGGGACTTCGTGCTGGGGAATCGCAAAACTGCGCGCGCGCCAAACGAGTTGCTGGTAGCGGTCCACATACCTGCCTGGGGAGCGCGCGCGCGCGGCAGCTTTCAGAAGCTCGGCCAGCGCAGGTATCTGGTGATCTCGATTGTCATGGTGGCAGCCAGCATTGGGCTGGACGCTCAGGGCCGCATCGCGCGCTGCGGCCTTGCCGTTGGGGCCTGTTCGGCGGCCGCCCAACGCCTGGATGCACTTGAGGCGAGCCTCATCGGCGTGCGCGCCAGCGACGCCGCAGCGATGGCTGTGTCCGAGCACCTGTCTGACCTGACGCCCATCGACGACGTGCGGGGGTCCGGCGCCTACCGCCGTGACGCCGCCCTGACCCTGCTGCGCAGGGCGATCGCCCAGGCGGTGGCATGAACAAACCGCTTGAAGCACGGCCAGGCGCGACTGCGAAGGTTGCGCAAGGCATTGCGCTGACACTCAACGGCGCCGCCGTGCAGTTGGATTGCGCGCCGTCCAAACGCCTGGCGCATGCCTTGCGCGAAGACCTCGGGCTCACCGGCACCAAGATCGGCTGCGACGCCGGCGACTGCGGTGCCTGTACCGTGTTGCTCGACGGCCGGCAAGTCTGTGCCTGCATCACCGCGGTGGCGCAAGCCGAGGGTTGCGCGGTGACCACCGTGGAGGGATTGGCGGCTGATGGCCGGCTCAACTACCTGCAGCGGGCGTTTCTCGAACACGGCGCCGCACAGTGTGGAATCTGCACGCCCGGCATGTTGATGGCAGCCAGTGATTTGCTCGCACGCAAGGCACAGCCAACCGAGTCCGAGGTGCTTGACGCCCTGGGCGGCGTGCTGTGCCGCTGCACCGGCTACCGCAAGATCGTGGAGGCGGTACTCGCGGTTTCAAGCGGCGACATCGTGGTTCCGGACATACCGGCAGGCCAGGCGGTTGGCAGCCGCCTGGCACGGCTGGACGGACCGGCCAAGCTCACCGGTGGCGAAAAATTTGCTGCCGACAAGGCGCCCGCCGGCTCGCTGTTCCTGCGCGTCATTCGGTCTGCGCATCCGCGCGCACTGTTTACATTTGGCAACCTCGACGCCTTCCGGCGCAGGTATCCGGCCGTTGAAGGCATCATCAGCGCCGCCGACGTGCCGGAAAACTCCTTTGCCGTATTCCCGACGCCCAAGGACCAACCGGTGCTGGCCGCGGGGCATGTGCGTTTCCGAGGCGAAGCGGTGCTGGGCCTGATCGGCGAGGAGTCGGCCATTCGCGCGATTGCCGAAGAAGAAATACCCATCACATGGCAGCCGTTGCCGGCCCTGGAGACTGTGGAGCAAGCCTTGACCGCCACTGGCGACTGGCTGCACGACTTTGCGCCGGAGAACGTACTGTGTCGTGGCCGGGTGATCAAGGGGGACGTACAGCCTGCCCTCGCAGCATCGGCGTTCACCGCCGAAGGTGAATTCCGCACCAGTCATGTAGAGCATGCCTACATCGAGCCGGAGGCCGGCTACGCGGAGCTGTTCGAGGAAGGCGGTCGCACCCGCATCCGCGTCTTCGCCTGCACCCAGACCCCCTACATGGACAAGGAGGAAGTCGCACGCGTGCTCAAGTTGCCGCTTGACGCCGTGCAGATCGTGCCCTCGGCCGTTGGCGGCGGCTTCGGCGGCAAGCTCGACGTTTCGGTGCAGCCGCTGCTTGCCGTCGCGGTGTGGAAAATGCGCCGTCCGGTGCGTATGGTCTACACGCGTCCCGAATCCATGATCTCGACCACCAAGCGCCATCCGGCACGGATTCGCGTACGGCTGGGTTGCGACAACGATGGCCGCTTGACGGCCGTCGATTTCGCCGGCGACTTCAATACAGGTGCTTACGCTTCCTGGGGTTCCACCGTGGCCAATCGCGTGCCGGTACACGCCAGCGGACCCTACGCGGTGCCCAACGTGCGCGCCCTGACTCGCGCGGTCTACACCAACAACGCCATCGCCGGCGCCTTCCGCGGCTTCGGCGTGCCGCAGGCCTGCATCGCCACCGAGGCGCTGATGGACGACCTGGCAGAGCAATGCGGCCTGGATCGCCTGGAGTTCCGGCTGCGCAATGCCATCCGGGTCGGCCATGAAACCGCCACCGGCCAGCAACTCAAGGCCAGCGTCGGCATGGCGCGCTGCCTGGAAGTGCTCAAGCATGCATGGGAGGCGGCCCTGGCAAGCGTCGCGGCCCGCAATTCTGCCGCAGCAGGTAGCGCCAGACGCTACGGCGCCGGCGTGGCCTGCATGTGGTACGGCATCGGCAACACGGTCATCGCCAATCCCTCGACCATGACCATCGGCCTGCGCAGCAATGGCCGCTTCATGCTCTACAACGGCGCGCAGGAAATCGGCCAGGGCAGCTACACCATCATGCCGCAGATCGCAGCCGACGCGCTTGGCGTGCCGGTAGCTCTGATTGACCAGATCCATGGCGACACCGATCAGACCGAGGACGGCGGCAAGTCATCGGCATCGCGGCAGACATTTGTGTCGGGCAATGCGGTGAAGTTCGCGTCCGAAGATCTCCGGCGAAAGCTGTGCGAAAGCGCCGGCGTACCTGTCGACGCCTGCATCGAAATCCAGGGGACGACGCTCATCGCCCGTTCTGTCGCGGGCGAGCGGCAACTTGACCTGTCCCAATGCCGGACCGATGCTCGCGGCGACATCGCGCTCGGCCGCGGCACCTTCAATCCGCCCACTGTGCCGCTGGATAGCAATGGCCAGGGCGTGCCGTACGCCACATATGGTTTCGCCGCCCAGATCGCGGAAGTCGAAGTCGACACTGAACTCGGCACCGTCAAGGTGCTGCACATCCATGCGGCGCACGACGTCGGTCGGGCAATCAATCCGACCCAGGTCGAAGGCCAGATCCACGGCGGTGTAGCCCAAGGATTGGGCATGGCGCTGATGGAGGAGTACAGCAGTGGCAAAACCGACAACCTGCACGACTATCTGATCCCGACCATCGGCGACATTCCGCCGATCACCACCCATCTGGTCGAAGATCCGGAGCCGATCGCGCCCTACGGTGCAAAAGGTGTCGGCGAGCCGGCGCTGATCGCAACCGCTCCTGCCATCTTCGGCGCGATCCGGCAGGCCACCGGTGTACGCGTCGATTTCGCGCCCTGTACGCCTGACCGCTTGCGCCAGCTGCTGAAGAAGGTGGGCGTGACATGATTGCGCGTAGTCCCGTTGCGCTTGTCACCGGCGGACGCCGCGGCATCGGCCGCGGCATCGCTTATGCCCTGGCCGATGCCGGCTTTGATCTGGTCATCAACGACATTGAATTCGACGCCGCCACCAGCGCAACCCTGGAAGCCATCGCAGCCAGAGGGCGGCGCGCGAAGTTCGTGCTGGGCGACATCGCCGCCATCGAATCGCATGACGCAATGCTTGACCAGGTGTGGTCCCTGTTTGGAACGCTCGACGTGCTGGTCAACAACGCCGGGGTGCAGGTCAAGGTGCGCGGCGACATGCTGGAAACCGCGCCTGAGAGCTATGACCGGCTGCTCGACACCAACCTGCGCGGCACCTTTTTCCTCACGCAGAAAGTGGCGCGGCGCATGCTGGCGGAGCAGCGCGAAGCCGATGCGCCGCCGCGCGCGATCGTCACCATATCGTCGGTCAATGCGGCCATCGTCGGTCCCAGCCGTGCCGAGTACTGCATCTCCAAGGCCGGCCTGACCATGATGACCCAACTCTATGCCGAGCGCCTCGCCGGCGACGACATCATGTGCCATGAGGTGCGTCCCGGCATCATCGAAACCGATATGACCAAGCCGGCCAAGGCGCGCTACGACAAGCTGATCGCCGAGGGCCTGACGCCGATCAAACGATGGGGGCAGCCTGCGGACATCGGCAAGACCGTGGCCGCTTTGGCCACGCGCGCCCTGCCTTTCAATACCGGCGCGGCGTTTTATGTCGATGGCGGCATGCATATGAAGGTCTTGTGATGAGCACCACCCACGCCGACCCCACCACCGGCATTGAAGCCGCGCCTGCGGAGCCCAAAGCGGGCGGCAAGATCATCTGCAACGCCTGTCCGGTGCTGTGCAATATCAGCGAGGGGCGCAGCGGCGCTTGCGAGCGCTATGCCAATTTCAAGGGCGTGTTGACGCGACTCGATCCACTGGTGCTGACCGCCCGCACCCTCGACGACCAGGGCGAACTGGTGGCGTTCGACGGCAAGCCGTGGGACGGCAATCCGCTCGACAATCCGCCCATCGATGCCGAGCGAACGCCGGTGTTCGTGACCGGCATCGGCGCTACGACCACATACCCCGACTACAAGCCGGCGCCGTTTATCGTTGCCGCCAGGCACCGGGGAGTCGATACCGTCACGGTGGTTACCGAAGGCGTGTTCAGTTACTGCAGCTTCAAGCTCAAGATCGACACCGACCGCTACATCGGGCCGGAACAGGCCAGCGTGCGCCATGACGGTGAGGTGGTCGGGCATGTCACCACCGCCGAGTATGGTTCGCAAATGCTTTCGCTGGGCGGGGTCCATCATCTCACCGGTGGTTCCAAGCGCGAGGGCAAGGTGACCTGCCAGGTGATGCTGGACCTGGGCAACAAGAAGCCGGTCGAACTCGATATCGAGGGCGGCTCGAAACTGGTGGTGCAGGCCGGCAAGCCGCCGGTCATCAACGGCATTGTCGAAAAGCGCATGCGGGTTGGCTGCGGCTCGGCCACCATCGGCATTTTCGCGCCGCAGTGGAAGGATCATGTCGACGAAGTGATCGTGGTGGATGACCACATCACCGGTGTGCTCACCGAGCATCAGGCCGGCAAGTACATCGACATGCAGCCCTCCGGGATTCGCATTCGCGGCAAGAAGTCGACGCCGGGCCGCTACTTCCAGGTGGCCAATCCCGGCATGGGCTGGGGCGGCACCGACATCACCGACCCGCTTGGCATCATCGAGCGGGTCGACGAGAAGGTCGCACGGCCCGGCATGCGCGTGCTGTTCGTCTCCACCACCGGCGAGGACTACGCCTATTTCGTGCTCGGCGACCAACTGCAGTTCGTGCCTGCGGCGATGCCGGCCGCGCTGCAAAAGGTGGTCGACCGCATCGGTGAGAACTGCGAACCGGCCTTGTGCACGGTGCTGTTCCTGGGCGGCGCCGGCGGTTCCCTGCGTGCCGGGGTGACCGACAACCCGATCGCCCTGACGCGCTCGATCAAGGAATTGCTCACCAATGTCACCGCCGGCGGTGCGCCGGCCTATGTGTGGCCGGGCGGCGGCATCATGATGATGGTCGACGTGATGCGCATGCCCGACAATTCCTTCGGCTACGTGCCAACCCCGGCGATCGTGGCGCCGATCGAATTCGTCATGAAACTTGCCGACTATCAGGCAATGGGCGGCTACATGCACCGGGTGCGGCGCATCGAGGACGTGCTGGCCTGCGAGAAATTCCGCCTGATGCAGCAGGATGTGCGCAATCCGTGGCCGATCGGCGAAAAGCCGGTGGTGGGTTAGCGAAATGATGGCACCGCAACGCCAGATTCTTGCCCCAGGCCGCGAGCATTGGCGGCATGGTCCGATAGACCTGGTGATCGAGGCATGGGGCGAAGCGGCGGCTGTGGCGCAGGCCCGTGCCGACGCGTGGGCCAGGTTTGAGCAGGTGTTGGGTGAGTTGGTGCGGGAGCTTGCGGCACTGCGCGCACCGATTTCCGCGATGTGCGGTGTCGACGGCCCGGTGGCGCGGCGGATGGTGGCAGCGTGTGCTGTCCATGCTCCGCATTTCATTACGCCGATGGCAGCAGTGGCCGGCAGTGTTGCCGACGAGATCATCGAATGCTTCGCCCGACCTGGCGTGGCGCGTGCGTTCGTCAACAATGGCGGTGACATCGCGCTCCATCTTGCGCCCGGGGAGTTCCTGAAGGTCGGCATCGTGTCGCATGCCTATTTGCCCGGCATCGATGGGCACCTGACACTACCAGCACCAAGCCCGGTCCGCGGCGTCGCCACCAGCGGCTGGCGCGGCCGCAGTTTCAGTTTGGGCATTGCCGACAGCGTGACCGTTCTGGCAGCCACCGCCGCAGCCGCTGACGCGGCCGCGACCATGATCGCCAACGCGGTCGATATCGATCACCCGGCCATCCGGCGCCTGCCCGCATGCGAAGTCAAGGACGACTCCGACCTCGGCCGGCGACTGGTCACCGTCGCAGTCGGGCCACTGCCCGATCGTCTGGTGGCAAGCGCGCTGGATCGCGGTGCGGCCGCGGCGACGTCATTGCTGGCGCGCGGCCTGATCGTTGGCGCGGCGCTTGCTTTGCAACAACAATGGCGTAGCGCAGGCTGTGCCAACCCGGCATTGCCGCTAACGCTGGCGACACGACGCGCGGCCTGACCCGAACCCGAGGAGCCCTGGAGCGATGCCCACCATGATCAAAAAAGGAAAAAGGCTCGCCGGCGACGCCACGCGCAAGGCGAGCGGCGTGGCGACTGCGTTGGCGGTCAGGGCGGCCGGTCGGGTTGCCGGCGGCAGGGTGTCGAGCGTGGCGGACGAAGCCGGTAAATTGGCCGGCAATCTCGATCCGTCCCGCCCTGATCCGGGTGCGGTCAAGGTGGATGTACGCAAGATCGTGACTTTGGTCGAGGAGATTCGCCATGAGGGCGGCCCAAAAGCGAAGAGGCCGCACCTGCGCGGCGCCATTGCCGCGGTGGTCGCCAATCCTTTTGCCGGCCGCTATGTCGAAGACTTGACGCCGATGATGGAGGCCTTGAAGCCACTCGGGCATGAGTTGGCGGCTATTTTGATCAAGGCCCTGGGTGGTCCGAAAAAAGTCGATGCCTATGGCAAGAGCGTGATCGTGGGCGTGGCGGGCGAATCCGAGCATGCGGCGCTGTGGCATGTGCCGGGCGGCTATGGCATGCGCGAGTTGCTCGACAAGTCGCTCGCCATCGTGCCGTCCACCATCAAGGTGGCCGCGGCGGGTGCCGGCATCGATGTGCCGCTGCATCATCGCACCGCGGCCTATGTGCGCAGCCATTTCGACAGTGTCGAGATGCGGGTGCCCGACGCGCCGCGACCGCATGAGATCGTCTTCATCCTGGCCATGGGTGTGGGCGGCCGGGTGCACAACCGCATGGGTGGGCTTGAGACCGGCGCGATTGCGAAGTTTGATGGTCAACGTTGAATCATTTTGAAAAGGGGAAATTCATGCACCGACGCGCATTCATGCAGATGGGCGGCGCCTTGACGGCGGTTGCCGCATTTGGCGTAGCTGGGGCGGCTCAGGCGGCGACCAAACCGGGTGCCACCGATGCACTATTGGTCATCGACGTGCAGAATTGCTTCATTCCCGGAGGCTCGCTGGCGGTCAAGGAGGGCGACGCCATCGTACCGGTCATCAACAAGCTGGCCAAGGGCTTTGCCAACGTCGTGATCACGCAGGATTGGCATACCGCCGATCATGTGTCATTCGCCTCGCAACATCAGGGCAAGAAGCCGTTCGAGACCGTCAAGCTCAAGTACGGCACCCAGGTGTTGTGGCCCGACCACTGCGTACAGGGCACCGACGGCGCCGCCTTGCACAAGGATTTGTCGATCCCGCATGCGCAACTGGTGCTGCGCAAGGGGTTCCACAAGGACACCGACAGTTACTCGGCATTTCTCGAGGCGGATCGCAAGACCAGCACCGGGCTTGCCGGGTACCTGAAGGCACGCGGCATCAAACGGGTGTACCTGGCAGGCTTGGCCACGGATTTCTGTGTCGCCTGGAGCGCGCTCGATGCGCGCAAGGCGGGCTTCGAGGCCGGCGTGATCGAAGACGCCTGCCGCGCTATCGACCTCAATGGTTCGCTGACCAAGGCTTGGGCAGACATGGGCCGGGCCGGCGTCAAGCGACTGAAATCGGCTGATATTGCGGGCTGACAACCATGGCCTTCCTGCGCAACTGCTGGTACGCGGCAGCCTGGGCCGGTGAGGTCGGTGGCGGCCTGTTGGCGCGCACCATCCTCGAGGTTCCCATGGTGTTTTACCGCATGACCAATGGCCAGGTTGCTGCCTTGCTCGACCGTTGCCCGCATCGCTTGCTGCCACTATCGAAAGGCCGCTTGCGTGGCGACAGCATCGAATGCGGCTACCACGGCCTGACCTTCGACTTTAGCGGGCGCTGCGTGCACGCACCCGGTCAGGAACGAATTCCCGCGGCAGCCAAAGTGCCAAGCTTTCCGCTGGCCGAACACCTGGGGCTGGTGTGGGTCTGGCCGGGCGACCCGGCCTTGGCGGATAAAGCCAAACTGTTTGACCAGTTGCCGCGCTGGGCTGATTCGCAAGGCGAGGCGCCGGCCTGGGGCTTGAACTGCGGGCCGTATACCCATGTCAAAGCCAACTATCAGCTCTTGACTGAAAACCTGGTCGATCCGGCGCACGTGACCTACGTCCACGCCTCGACCCTGGGTACCGCGGCGATGGCCGATATTCCGATCGAGACCACGCAGATCGGCGACACCCTGCTGGTCACCCGCTGGACCCTTGATTCGCCGGCAGCACCGATCCTGCAACGCTTCGGCAAATGGGCCGGCAATGTCGATCGCTGGCAGTATTACTGGCTCTATCCACCGTCGATTGCGGTGGTCGATTTCGGTTCGCACACGCCGGGCATGGAACATTCCGAAGCGGCACGTGACGCCGGCGTCCGCATCTATTCAAGCCATTTCCTGACGCCGGAAACCGCGGGCTCCACGCATTACTTCTGGTTTCAGCTGCGCAATTTCGCGCAGACCGATCTCCAGGTGTCAAACCAGATCACCGAGCAATTTGTCATGGCCTTCGCCGAGGACAAAGCTGTGCTGGAGGCGATCGAGGAATCCGAGCGGGCACCTTGGGTGACCGAGCGTGTCAAACTCGCGCTTGACACCGGCAGCGTGCGTCTGCGCCGTACCGTGGCAAGCCTGATAGCCCGCGAGCAGGCGCAAGCCACGCCAGGCAAGGTCGGCGGCGGCGGGGTGGCGACCGAAATTTCGCAACAGATCAATTGAGTTACCCAAGGAGAGAAAAAATGAAGTGTTTACGAAGCCTGGCATTTGGTGTTGCCGCCGCAGTTTTCTCAGCAGGTGCGGTACAGGCGCAACCAAAGCCGATTCGCATCGGCGAAATCAACAGCTATAAGTCGCAACCCGCGTTCCTCGAGCCCTACAAGAAGGCCATGGACCTGGCCGTCGAAGAGATCAACGCTGCGGGCGGCATCAATGGCCGCAAGCTCGAACTGGTGATTCGTGACGACGGCGGCAACCCGGGTGATGCGGTGCGCGTGGCCGAGGAACTGGTATCGCGTGAAAAGGTCGATCTGCTCGCCGGTGGATTCCTGTCGCACATCGGGCTTGGCCTGACCGATTTTGCCAAGCAGAAGAAGATATTCTTTCTGGCTTCCGAGCCCCTGACCGACAAGATCGTCTGGCAGAACGGCAATCGCTACACCTTCCGACTGCGCGCCTCGACCTACATGCAGGCAGCCATGCTGGTGCCGGAGGCCGCCAAGATGGGCAAGAAACGCTGGGCAGTGGTGTACCCCAACTACGAATATGGCCAGTCGGCGGTCGCAACCTTCAAGGAGCAATTGAAGAAAGCACAACCGGACGTGGAATTCGTGGCCGAGCAGGCGCCGCCACTGGGCCGCATTGATCCTGGCGCGGTAGTGCAGGCGCTAGCTGATGCCAAGCCCGACGCCATCTTCAACGTGCTGTTCGGTGCCGACCTCGCGCGCTTTGTGCGCGAGGGCAACATCCGCGGCCTGTTCAAGGGGCGCGAGGTGGTGAGCCTTCTGACCGGGGAGCCGGAATACCTTGATCCGTTGAAGGACGAAACGCCCGAGGGCTGGCTGGTCACCGGCTATCCCTGGTACGGCATCGACACACCCGAGCACAAGGCCTTCTTCATCGCCTATCACAGAAAGTACAACGACTATCCGCGCCTGGGTTCGGTGGTCGGTTATGCGACCATCAAGGCACTGGCAGCCGGGCTCAAGAAAGCCAATTCGACCGATACCGAAAAGCTGATCACGGCGTTTCGTGGTCTCACTTTCGACTCACCGTTCGGCAAGGTGACCTTTCGCGCGCTGGACCATCAGTCGACCATGGGGGCCTATGTCGGTCGCACCACCCTGCGTGGCGGCAAGGGCGAAATGAAGGACTACAAGTACTACGATGGTGCGAAGTTTTTTCCATCGGATGCGGAAGTCAGGAAGATGCGGCCTGCCGATTGAGACTTGAATCGGCCGCTTGGCCAGGCACAGTGCAATGGCCGCCCACGGGCGGCCATTGGCTTGATCCTGCGTAGCTCCGAGCTCTTGAATCGCTGATCACATGACCCTTGACGCGATAGCGGTCCAGTTTCTGGGCGGACTGGCGGGCGCTTCCACCCTGTTCCTGATTGCCGTCGGCCTGTCGCTGATTTTCGGCGTCACGCGCATCGTCAATTTCGCCCATGGTTCGTTTTACATGCTGGGCATTTACGTGGCCTACACCATCGTGGCGCGCTTCGGCGGCTCGGTGTTCGGGTTTTGGGTGTCGATCCTGCTGGCCGCATTGGTGGTGGCTGTCATCGGCGTGATTGTCGAGCTGTTGCTGTTGCGGCGCATCTACCAGGCGCCTGAGCTGTTTCAGTTGCTGGCCACCTTCGCGGTGGTGTTGATCGTGCGCGATGCGACGCTGGCCATCTGGGGGCCCGAGGACCTGCTGGGACCGCGCGCTCCCGGCCTCAAAGGTTCGGTCGAAATTCTTGGCCGTCAGTTCCCGCAGTACGACCTGGTGCTGATTTTCATCGGGCCGCTGGTATTGGCATTGCTGTGGTTTGTGCTGACCCGTACGCGCTTTGGCGTGTTGATCCGGGCTGCCACCCAGGATCGCGAAATGGTCGGTGCCCTGGGGGTCAACCAGGCATGGTTGTTTACCGGTGTATTCGCCCTGGGCGCGTTTCTCGCGGCCTTGGGCGGCGCGTTGCAGGCCCCGCGCGAGCCTGCCAATCTCGGTCTGGATCTGGTGGCCATTGGTGAAGCCTTCGTGGTGGTGGTGGTAGGCGGCATGGGCAGCATCCCGGGCGCCTTTCTCGCAGCCTTGCTGATCGCCGAGATCAAGGCCATGTGTTTCGCGATCGGCCAGACTACGCTTTTTGGCGTGAGCTTTTCATTTTCCAAGCTGACCCTGGTGGTCGAGTTCCTGGTGATGGCGGCGGTGTTGATATGGCGCCCCTGGGGCCTCTTGGGGCGGGCCGGCGCGGCCACCCGCAATGCCGCCGAGATCGAGGCCCCGCTCACGCCGGCGGACGCGCGCACGCGCAGGTTCGGCTGGATCGTGCTGGGGCTCCTGCTGCTGTTGCCGGCGCTGTCGCAGGCTTACCCGTACACCGTGGTGCTGGCGATCGACATCCTGATTGCCGTGCTGTTTGCCACCAGCCTGCACTTCATCATGGGGCCGGGTGGCATGCACTCGTTTGGCCACGCAGCCTATTTCGGCCTTGGTGCGTACGGGGCGGGCATGCTGGTCAAGCACCTGGGCTGGCCGATGGAAGGCGCGCTTTTTGCCGCTCCCATGCTGGCGGCACTGGGGGCGATTGTGTTCGGCTGGTTTTGCGTGCGCCTGTCTGGCGTGTACCTGGCGATGCTCACGCTGGCCTTTGCGCAAATCGTCTGGTCGGTGGCGTTCCAGTTCGATGAGTTGACCGGCGGCAGCAACGGCATTGTCGGCGTCTGGCCGGCTCCCTGGTTGTCGGAGAAATGGGTCTATTACTACCTGACGCTCGCCTTGACACTTGCAGGGGTGCTGTTTCTGTGGCGCGTGTTGCTGTCGCCGTTCGGCTATGCGCTGCGTGCCGGGCGCGATTCGCCGCTCAGGGCGGATGCGATCGGCATCGATGTGTTTCGCATCCAGTGGGCCGGCTTCGTTCTGGCAGGCATCGTGTGCGGCGTGGCCGGCGCCCTGTTCGCATTCTCGAAAGGCTCGATCGCGCCCGAGACGATCGGCGTCGGCCGTTCGATCGATGGCCTGGTGATGGTGCTCCTGGGCGGGGTGCAGACCATGGCCGGCCCGGTGGTCGGTGCTGCCTTGTTCACCTGGCTGCAAGACCTGATTGCGCGCGAGTTCCAGTACTGGCGGGCAGCCCTGGGCTGCACCATCCTGATCCTGGTGCTGGCGTTTCCGCAGGGCGTGGCCGGGTCGGTCAAGCGGCTGTTCGGGAAGACCGCGCAATGAGTCTGCTCAAGGTCACGGGCCTCACCAAATCCTTTGGCGGCGTACGCGCGGTCGGCAACGTCAGCTTCGAAGTGGGGGCCGGCGAGCTGCTGGCCCTGATCGGGCCCAATGGCGCCGGCAAGTCGACCTGTTTCAACATGCTCAACGGGCAATTGGCGCCGGATGCCGGCAGCATCGAATTCGAGGGGCGGCAGATCGTTGGCATGCGGCCGCGCCAGGTGTGGCGCCTGGGGGTTGGCCGCACGTTTCAGATCACCGCCACCTTCAGCTCGATGACTGTGCGCGAGAACGTGCAGGTGGCATTGTTGTCGCACCAGGGTCGGCTTGGCAATCTGTGGCGGCGTGCGCGCGACATGCACGTCACTGAAGCCGACGCACTGCTGGAGCGGGTTGGCATGGGTGGCCAGGCCGAGCGCCCGTGTTCGGTGCTGGCCTATGGCGACCTGAAGCGTCTGGAACTCGCCGTTGCGCTGGCCAATCGCCCGCGCCTGTTGCTGATGGACGAACCGACCGCCGGCATGGCGCCCAGGGAAAGGGTGGCCTTGATGGCGCTGGCTGCCGAGATCGTCAAGACCGACAACATCGGGGTGCTGTTCACCGAGCATGACATGGACGTGGTGTTCGCCCACGCATCGCGCTTGATCGTGCTCAATCGCGGCCAGCTGATCGCGGCAGGCGAACCGCAAGCGGTGCGGGCGAACCAGGAAGTGCAGCGCATCTATCTGGGGAGCCGGCACTGATGCTGAAGGTCGCGGCCCTCCACAGTTACTATGGCCAGGCGCACATCCTGGCCGATATCTCGCTCGAAGTGAACGCCGGCGAGGTGGTGGTGCTGCTGGGGCGCAATGGCGCAGGCAAGAGCACCACCCTCAAATCCATCGTCGGCCTGGTACGACCGCAAAGCGGCAGCATCGAATTCCAGGGACAACGCATCGAGCGCCTCGCACCCTATCGCATTGCGCGCATGGGCCTGGGTTACGTGCCGGAGGACCGACGTATTTTCACCGATCTTTCGGTGCTGGAGAACCTGGAGGTCGGGCGTCAGGCAGCGCGCGTCGGCGCGCCGACCTGGGATTTCGAGAAACTCGGCGCCCTGTTTCCGAATCTCAAGGAAATGCCGCAACGTCCGGGCGGGCGCATGTCCGGCGGCGAGCAGCAGATGCTGACCATCGCGCGCACCCTGATGGGCAACCCGCTTTGCGTCCTGCTTGACGAACCGTCCGAAGGCGTGGCGCCGGTGATCGTCGACCAGATGGTCGAGGCGATTCGCGGCCTCAAGGCCGCCGGGGTGGCGATCCTGTTGTCGGAGCAAAACCTGCATTTCGCCATCGATGTGGCCGATCGCGCCTACATTATCGAAAAGGGCGGCATCCGCTTTTCCGGGACCATGGCCGAACTGCAGGCCAATGCCGAGATCCAGGCGCAATACCTGGCGGTTTAGGCCGAACAAGGCCGCGCCACCTGCAGTTTTGGAGCGCGCGTGCCACGCGTCTGGATTAAGATGGCCCACGCCCGCGCGGGACTGCGGAATTGTCGAAAACGCACCGGCAATCGAGCGCCGCAACCAATCATTGGAGACGAGACAACATGAGACTTGCCAACCTGATCGTCGTGGCCATTGCATTGGTCAGCGCCGCCACCGCAGTGCAGGCCCAACCTTACCCGACCCGGCCGATTCGCATGATCGTGCCATTCCCGGCCGGCGGCGCCGCCGACCTGGCCGCGCGCACGGTCACGCAAGCCTTGTCACAGGTTCTTGGCCAGTCGCTGGTGATCGATAACCGCGGTGGCGCGGACGGCGCGATCGCCGGCGATGTGGTGTCGCGCGCCGCGCCGGACGGCTACACCATCCTGTTCGCCACGACCACCGGCCTGAATGCCGCACCAACCATGCGCAAGCAGCCGCCCTATGATCCGCTCAGGGATTTCACGCCGATTTCTCTGGTCGGCAAGTTCGGTTTCTTTTTGTTCGTGCATGAAAGCGTGCCGGCGAAAACGGTCGCGGAGTTCCTGGCTTACGTGCGTGCGAATCCCGGCAAGCTCAACTACGGCACCGGCAATGGCACCAGCATTCTCACCACCGCGCAACTGGCGCTGGCTGAACGACTCGACATGCTGCACGTGCCCTACAAGGGTGATGCACCCGCCACTGCCGACTTGATCGCCGGCCGCGTGCAGATGATGATCGGCACCCCGGGCAGTGCCTTGCCGCAGGTGAAGGAAGGGCGCCTGCGGGTGCTTGCAACCCTGTTGCCCAACCGCAGTCCCCTGGTGCCCGAAACGCCCACCGCGACCGAGGCCGGCTTGAACAAACTCACCATAACGCCCTGGGCTGGCCTCTTCGGGCCACCGAAATTGCCTGCCGAAGTGGTCGAGCGCCTGGGCGCCGCGATGAAAACGGTGGCGGGGCGTGCAGAGGTGCGTGAGGCGCTGGATCGAATTGCATTTCAGTTGCAGAGTTCGACGCCGCTGGAGATGGCGGAGTTGCTCAAGGTGCAACTGGAGATTTGGCGCAAGACGGTGCAGGAAGTGGGGATCGAGCGGAATTGACTGGATCTTGTCATCGTGATTGATCACGACAAGCCATGAAACTTGCCAAGATCGGTGCAAGTGGGTCTGAGAAAACCAGGCTCGCGTCACCGGCTGACCCGCAAGTGCTCTCGGCATTCAGGGCACCGGCCATCCCGCGCGGGTTGCGCCGGGTAGCGCCACGAGGTCGTTGCTTGCGGCCAAGGGCGACGGGACGATGCCCTTTTCCCCGCGCGCGCCCGCGACCTACCCCCCGCCGGCCGCGTTGGCCGGACTGCCCTTGATCATGCGCAGCGGGGTGTACAGAAGCACAGTCTCCCCGCGCTGATTGACCACCCGGTTCAAGGCGCGCACCAGGCCGCGGTTTCCCTTCGAGGTGCGACGCACCTCGACGATCTCGACTTCGACATGAATGGTGTCGCCCACCACCACCGGTGCCTTGTGGTTGAGCTCGGTGTGCAGGAAAGCCTGTCCGGTGAATTGCATCGACGGGGTGATGAGTCCCTCGGCGAAAATGTAGATCATGCATCCGGGGATGAATCGACCCCGGATGGTGTGCGGCGTTTCGGGAGCGACGCTCACGAAGCCTTCCTCGTTGAGCCATGAGAGATTGATGAAGCTCACCAGATCGGTCTCGGTGATCGTGCGGCCCATGGTGTAGAAGCGCAAGCCGGGCCGCAACTGGTCATAGTAGAACCCGTGCCCGATCAGGGTGCCCTTGCCTTCGATGGTTTCAATTGCCTGTGTCAAGTGAATTCTCCCGCTGCGGTTTTCAAGGATGACAAAACTTCGCTTGCGCTGGGCGGGCCTTGCATCGAGACCTGCGGTGTCGCAGTAAATGCGTGGTCCGATGCATCCGGGGCGCCGTTCTATTTGCCTGCGACCTTGCGAAAATCGGGTTTGCGCTTTTCCCGAAACGCACGCCCGCCTTCTTTCGATTCTTCAGTGTCGTAGTACAACCTCAGGGCCTGCATCGAGAGCGATGAAATGCCGCGGATCATCTCGGTATCGGCATTGAACGAGCGCTTGGCCAGCGCAATGGCGGTCGGGCTCATGCCGAGGATCTCGTCGCACCATTTCTTCACCTCGGCGTCGAGCTGGTCATGCGGCACCACCGCGTTGACCATGCCCATCGCCAGGGCCTCCGCGGCGGTGTAGCGCCGGCACAGGTACCAGATCTCGCGCGCCTTTTTTTCGCCCACCACGCGCGCCAGCAGCGCGGTGCCGAAGCCCGGATCGACCGAGCCTACCTTGGGGCCGACCTGGCCCATTTGCGCCTTGTCAGAGGCGATCGCCAGGTCACACAGGGTGACCAGGACGTTGCCGCCGCCGATGGCATAGCCGTTGACGCGCGCGATCACCGGCTTGGGAATGTCGCGGATGATGCTCTGCAGTTCCTCGACCGGCAGGCCGATCGTGCCGCGGCCACCGTAGCCGCCATCGCTGGTACCGCCATGCGCATCGGCGGACTGGTCACCCCCGGTGCAGAACGCCTTGTCGCCGGCACCGGTCAGGACGACCACACCAATATCCTTGTTCCAGCCGGCCTGGCTGAATGCCCGGATCATCTCCTCGACGGTTGTGGCGGTGAAGGCATTGAACACCCTGGGCCGGTTGATGGTGATGGTGGCGATGCCTTCGGCCTCGCCGTAGATGATGTCCTTGAATTCCATGTCGCGATTCTCCTGGAGAGGTTTCTTGAAACCGGTCTAGCCGGCCATGGTCAGACCACCGGAGACGCTCAGTACCTGACCGGTGATGAAGGCGGCATCGTCGCTGGCGAGAAAGCAGACGGCACCAGCCAAGTCGATGGGCTGGCCGACGCGCCCGAAAGGAATGGCCTTGGTCAGCGCCGCCACCAGTTTTGCGCCGCTTTCGCCCGGGCCCGCGAAATCGCGGAACAGGGCGGTCTCGGTCGGTCCCGGGCACACCACGTTGACGTTGATGCGCTTTCGCGCCATCTCGCGCGCCATCGTTTTCGAGAACGCGATGATGCCGCCCTTGCAGGCCGAATACACCGCCTCGCCCGAGGACCCGACCCGCCCCGCATCGGACGCGATGTTGACCACCCGGCCGCTACCGCGCGCGCTCATGCCCTTCAACACCGAGCGGTGCAGATTGAGCGGCCCCAAAAGGTTGATCGCGATGATCTTCTGCCACAAGGTCGGGTCGGTATCGAGAAAGCGTGCGGCGTGGTCCCAGCCGGCGTTGTTGACCAGTACATCCACCGGACCCAGGTCGGCCTCGACCTGTGCGACTGCCGAGTCGACCACGGCGGCGTCGGTGATATCGACCGTGTAGGCAAGTGCCCGGGCAGCGCCGATGCTCGATGCCAGTGCCTGCGCCGCGTCGCCGTTCAAATCGAAAATCGCCACCCGCGCGCCCTCGGCGGCAAGGCGTTCGCAGATCGCGCCGCCGATGCCGCCGGCACCGCCTGTCACGATGACCACTTTGTCTGTCAATCCCCGCATGATGTCTCCTTTTGGTTTTGGGCTGATCCGATGGCGCCTGCCGCCGGCCGCACCCGGTGCATCGCGATACGCCGGCAATGACGCCATCGGCGGCTGTGCTCCCGGGCCGATGGGCGCTACAGCCAGCGGGTGATTATGGTCGAAGATTGGTACCATGGATTCAGCCAATGCCGCGCTGGCGTCCCGCCTGCGGCCGGAAATCTACCCGAAGGAGGCGCCACCGATGCTATTCGATGAGGACCAACTTGCGCTGCGCGACATGGCGCGTCGCTTTGCGCGCGAGCAATTGAAGCCGGACTACCAGAAGCGCGAATCCGAGTCCGGCATCGATCGCGCGCTGTTTCGCGAGATGGGATCGCTCGGCTTGCTCGGGGTCGATCTGCCGGCGGAGTACGGCGGGATGGGCCTGTCCGGCGTCAGCGCCGGCATCATCATCGAGGAAATCGCCTATGGCGACTTCAACGTAAGCTATGCGCAGTTGTTGTGTTCGCTGATGGGCGCGATCATCCACCGCAATGCGCACCCCTCCCTGGCAGGCGAGTGGATTCCCAGGCTGATCGCAGGCGAGGTGCTTATCGGGCTGGGCCTGACAGAACCGCGTGGCGGATCGGATGCGGCCAATCTGCAGGTGCGCGCACGCCGCGCAGGCGACCAGTACATACTTTCAGGCGAGAAAACCTCGATCACCTTCGCCGATCAGATGGAAGCGGTGGTGCTGTTCGCACGCACCGGCGATGCCGGTGCAGGGGCGCGTGGCGTCAGTGCCTTCCTGGTGCCATGCGACAGCAAGGGCATCACGCGCACCCGCTTGAACGACGTCGGCAGCAAGATCATAGGCCGCGGCTCGATATTCTTCGACGACGTGCGGATTTCGGCGCAAAACCGGCTGGGCGAGGAAGGCCGAGGCTTCACGCAGGTGATGCAAGGCTTTGACTACAGCCGCATTCTGATCGCTTTGCAATGCATCGCGGCCGCGCAGGCCTCGATTGACGAGACCTATGAATATGTGAAGGAACGCGAAGCGTTCGGAGCGCCATTGGCGCAATACCAGGGCGTGACGTTTCCGCTGGTGGAGTTCGAGACTCTGCTGTCGGCCTGCAGGCAGTTGTGCTACCACGGCCTGGCGCTGCGCGACGCCGGCATGGCGCACACCGCCGAGGCGGCAATGGTCAAGTGGATGGGGCCGAAAACCGCGTTTGACGCGATCCACCAATGCATCCTGAGCTTCGGCCACTACGGCTGGTCGATGGACCTGCCGCACCAGCAGCGACTGCGTGACGTGATGGGGCTCGAAATCGGCGACGGCACCGCGCAGATCATGAAGCTGGTCGTCGCCCGTGAGCGCCTGGGCCGGATCGCCGTGCAGTATTCACCGGAGAATCGCAAATGAACCTTCCCGCAGCGCTTCTGGTCAGCCGCGAAGGCGCCACCGGCATCATCGAGCTGGCACGTCCGGACAAATTCAATTGTTTGTCGTTGGCGGTGCTTGGGGCGATGGAAGATGCGATCGATGGCTTCGAGCAACCCGGCTCCGGCGTGCGCGCGATTCTGCTACGTGCCCAGGGAAAGCATTTCTGTACTGGCGCCGATCTCGAGGAGGTCAAGGGATTGCGCGCCGATCTCGCCGCGTTGCAGAACTTGATGGCCATCGGGCACCGCGTGTTGCGGCGCTTCGAAGCCAGCGACCTGCCGGTGGTGGCAGCCTGCCAGGGCCTGGCACTGGCGGGCGGGACCGAATTGATGCTCGCCTGCGACGTCGTATTCGCAGCCAGTGACGCGCGCTTCGGCGACCAGCACGCGCAATTCGGCCTGATTCCCGGCTGGGGCGGGACCCAACGCCTGGCGCGCATCACGGGATTGCGACGTGGCCTCGACCTGTTGTTTTCGGCGCGCTGGATCGACGCCGCCACGGCGCAGCAATGGGGCCTGGTTAACTACGTGGTCGAGCCGGACCGGCTCGACTCCCTGGCGCTCGAATACTGCGCCAAGCTCGCAACCCGCAGCCGTGTGGGCATCGCGAAAATGAAACACCTGGCGCGCCAGGGCCTGGAAGGAACCCTTGATGCGGGGCTGAGAATGGAACAGATGGGCGCCCCGACGGCCCTGCAGGACGAGGATGTCAGCGCAGGCCTGGCGGCCTTCGAGGCGCGCCGTACACCTGCATTCAGGGCTTGATTGGCCTGGCGCCGGGGCGCCTGACGTCGTCCGGTTAAAAGGACGAGGCGCGCGCCGGGCACCTGGCCTGCATGGGCGGCGCCACCGTCGGCGGGCCAAGCCGCATCAACCAGGCGTACTCAGACCGCCGTTGACGCTGAGCGTCTGGCCGGTGATCGCATCGGACTCCGGCCCCGCCAGGAAAGCCGCCGCGTTGGCGATATCCCGGCCATGTACCGGAAACAACATGCGCTTTTTCAACTGGGCGAGCATGTCGCTGCCATGCCCTTGCGCGAGAGCGGGCGAGCCGGGCCGCCAGCGTGGAATGGCATCAAAGACATAGCTCATCGCCAGCGCATTGATGCGGATGCCGTCGCGCCCGAGTTCGCGTGCCAGCACCCGGCACATCTGCATCATGCCGCCGGTGGCGCCACCGATGAAGGATTCGCCAACTGTCGCCACCCGGCCCGCGTCGGTGCCGATGGCGACGATCTTGCCGCCGCCCTGGGTGCGCATCACTGCGGCCGCCGCCTGGATCGCATAGGCGCGAGTGAGCCAGTGGGCGCGGATGTAGGCATCGAAGTCGGCGACTTC
Organism: uncultured Burkholderiales bacterium; assembly: GCA_964470865.1. Taxonomy (GTDB): domain Bacteria; phylum Pseudomonadota; class Gammaproteobacteria; order Burkholderiales; family JAEUOS01; genus JAEUOS01. Next base: position 37,975 of record CAYYFR010000026.1, read on the forward strand.
CATTTCCGCGAACAGCCGGAACGAAGGCGAATCCGTGCTCGCGCCCGCACCACTGGCGACCAGGATGTCGAGCCGCCCGCGGTTTGCGGCGATCCGTGCCACCATCGCCTTGACCGCCGGTTGATCGGTCAGGTCGGCGGCTTCAAATTCGGCGTGACCGCCGGCCGCGATTATTTCCTGCACCACAACAGCGCCGGCGTCGCGCTTGCGGCCGTTGACCACCACATGCGCGCCGCGCCGCGCAAGTTCAAGTGCGATGGCGCGTCCGATGAAGGCGGTGGCGCCGGTCACCAGCGCTATCTTGCCGGCGAGCGGACCTTGACTGTCTGTGGAGGCCGGAGTGGACATCTAGCGTCTGCGGATATTGATCGGGCGGATGCACCCGGTCAGCCCCCAGCCGCGGCCGTGACGCTGGAGATTGTTGGCGAAAGCGAAGGTGCCGTCGCGGCTGTCGGGGAGCGGTTCGTCAGTCACCGGCGCAGGTCCCTGATGGAATTCGCCGGACTTTACTACAGGCGGTGCGACCGTTGTTGGCCGCAGACCCGGTTTCCAAATTCCGTCAAGGGCGCACCGATTGATGCTGCCCTCTCGCAGGCCATGCGCGTGTGGCCCGGCCGGACCGTGCACATTGCCACCCCTTACACACAACATAAGCGGCGCGGTCTACCTGTGGTGGGCCAAGCGTGGGAAGCTTGCCGGCGCGTGATAAAGTAGTTTTGTCCACGCACCGATCCCGACGAGGCCCGCCTCGGTGGCGCATGGTTCGCCATGGATCCAACCCGACCGGACGCATTGTTCGCATGAGCAAACTCGCAGGCATTGACGTTGGCGGCACCTTCACCGACCTGATACTGGTCGACGACATCAGCGGCGAAGTCAAGCTCGCCAAGGTACTGACCACGATCGACAACCAGGCCTTCGGCGTGCTGGCAGCGATCCAGGCCGCCGGTGCCGATCCGGCAGGGCTGTCGGCCATCATCCACGGCACTACCACCACCACCAATGCGATGCTGGAGCGCAAGATCGCCAGGGTGGGTTTGATCACCACGCGCGGCTTTCGCGACGTGCTGGAACTCGGCCGCCGTACCCGGCCCACCGCCTATGGCCTGACCGGCACCTTCGTGCCGCTGATTGCGCGCGAATTGCGCATGGAAGTGGCCGAGCGCATGGATGCCGAGGGAATGGTGCTCACGCCCCTGGATGAAGCCGCAGTTGCCAGCGCCGCGCAGGCACTGGTCGCCGCCGGCTGCGAGGCGGTGGTGATCCATTTCCTGCACAGCTACATCAACCCCGTGCACGAGCAACGCGCCGCGGCAATCGTGCGGGCGTTGTGGCCCAATGAATTCGTTACCGCCGGCCACACCGTGGTGTCGGAATATCGCGAATACGAGCGCGGCGTCACCGCCACAGTCAACGCGGCGGTACAGCCGGTGCTGTCGCGTTACATCGCGCGCCTGGTAGGCGAATTGAAGGCACGCGGCTTCGCCAAGGAACTGCTGGTGATGCAGGGCAACGGCGGCACCGTAGCCTCGGGGATAGTGGCCGAGCACGCGGTCAACACCGTGATGTCGGGCCCGGCATCGGGGGTGATCGCGGCGGCCTATACCGGCGTTGCCTCCGGTGTGCCCAACCTTGTCACCTACGACATGGGCGGCACCTCGACCGATGTCGCACTGATCCAGGATGGCTTGCCCACGGTATCGACCGAACTGGAACTCGAATACGCGATGCCGATCCATGTGCCGATGGTCGATGTGCACACCATCGGCGCCGGCGGCGGCTCGCTCGCCTATGTGGATAGCGCCGGCATGCTGCATGTGGGGCCGGAAAGCGCAGGCGCGACGCCGGGGCCGATCTGCTATGCGCGCGGCGGCACACGGCCGACCATCACCGACGCCAACCTGGTCCTGGGACGGCTCAATCCCGACAAGCTGCTGTCGGTGTCGAACCCGGTATCGCTGGAACATGTGCGGGAACTGATCATGCAGCATGTCGGCCGGCCGCTGGGGCTCGATGTCGACGCGGCGGCGGCGGCGATCCTGACGATTGCCAACGACAAGATGGCCGGCGCAATTCGCATGGTGTCCTTGAGCCGTGGCCACGATCCGCGCGACTTCGCCCTGTTTGCCTTCGGTGGCGCCGGGCCACTGCATGCCTGCGCGCTGGCGCGCGAACTTGCCATCCCGAAGGTATTGATTCCGGCGCGCCCGGGCTTGACCAATGCGCTCGGTTGCACGGTGGCCGACGTACGGCACGATCATGTGCGCACCATCAACCGCGCCTTGAACGCCGTCGATTGCGGCCTGATCGCACAAGTGTTCAAGCAGCAACTCGATGCCGGTCACGCCACCATCGAGCGCGAGCGGGTCGAGGTGTTGCGCATCGATGCAATCCACAGTGCCGACATGCAGTTCCAGGGCCAGAGCCACATTCTGTCGGTAGCCATTCCCGACCCCGGCATCACGCTGCCTGCGCTGCGCGCCTTGTTCGAGGCCGCTTACTGGCAGCGCTTCGGTGTCGAACTACCCGAGATCCGCCCGGTGCTGGTCAACCTGCACACGGCGGTCATCGGTCGGCGCAAACCGGTATCGCTCAAGGCGATCGCCGCAGCCACGCCCAAAGCCAGCCTGCGCGAGGCCGAGGCTGGTCGGCGCAAGGTCTGGTTCACCGGTGGCTGGGTCGATACCCCGGTTTACCGGCGCGAGTGGCTGCCCGAAGGGGCGACTTTCAGCGGGCCTGCGATCGTCGAGCAACTTGACTGCACCAGCGTGATCGAACCGGGCGCCGAGGTGATGCTCGATGCCATCGGCAACCTGATATTGAAAGTCTGAGCGATGACGCAAACCTCGATCGATCCGGTCACCCTGGCCGTTTTGCAAAGCGGGCTCAACCAGGTATGCAACGAGATGGACCTGGCTTTTGTGCGCGCCGCGTTTTCGCCGGTGATTTCCGAGGCCCTTGACCGTTCCGACGGCATCTACCACCGCGGTGGCGACGGCGTTCGCGGCGGCGAGCTGATCGCCCAGGGCGAACTGGGCTTGCCGGTGTTCGTGGGCACCATGCAGTTCTCGGTAGAGGCGGTGATCGAGCGGGTCAAGGCCCGCAACATCAGGCTCGATCCGGGCGACGTTTTCATCCTCAACGACCCTTATCTTGGTGGCACGCACCTGATGGACGTGAAGTTCGTCAAGCCGTTTTTTTTTAAGGGGAAACTGTGGTGCTGGCTGGCCAACACCGGCCACTGGCCGGATACCGGCGGCATGGTGCCCGGCGGCTTTTCGGCCAACGCGACCGAGGTCGAGCAGGAGGGCTTGCGCTTGCCGCCGGTCAAGCTCTACAAGGAAGGGGTGATCGACGACGAGATCATGTCGATCATTCTTTCCAACATTCGGGTCGCCGATCAGCGCATCGGTGACATCAAGGCGCAAGCGGCGGCGCTTGCCACCGGCGAGAAGCGCCTCACAGCGTTGCTCGATCGTTATGGTGCGGACCTGGTGGATCAGGCGGTGGCCGAGTTGAAGCGCCGCGCCGAGGCGCAGATGCGCGCCAGGATCGGCACCATCCCCGATGGCGTGTACGAGGGCCGGGCGTTCGTCGATTCCGATGGCGTCGTCAATGAACCGCTCACCATCGCAATGAAAATCAGCAAGTCCGGTGGCACCGATGCCGCCACCCTGACATTCGACATGAGTGGCTCCTCACCCCCTTGCCGTGGCCCGATGAATAGCGTCATCGCCACCACCAAGTCGTCGATCTATCTGGCGGTCAAGCATGTGTTTCCAGAGGTGCCGATCAATGCCGGCACCTTCGCGCCCTTGCACATCGTCGAACCGCATGACACTTTTCTTTATGCGAAGTATCCGCGTCCGGTCTCGGGCTGCGCCGCGGAGGTGAGCCAGCGCATCGCCGAGGCGGTGTTTGCCGCCCTGGCCCTGGCGATACCGCGGCAATTGTTCGCGGCACCCGCCGGCACCAGCGGCAACCTGGGCGTCGGCGGCACCGACCCGCGATCGGGGCAGGCCTATGTGATGTACGTGATCTCCGGCGGCGGCTATGGCGGCAATCCGCATGGTGACGGCATCTCCAATGGTTGCTCGACCATCGGCATATCCAAGACCACACCGGTGGAAATCATGGAGCAGCGCTACCCGGTACTGTTCGAGGAGTTCTCACTCAATGAAGGCTCGGGTGGCGCGGGTGAACACCGCGGCGGTTTCGGCGTCAACTACAAAATTCGCATTCGCCGCGGCGAGGCGGTGGCGTCGATGGTCATGGACCATGGCCGCACCGGTCCGCAAGGCGCGCTGGGTGGCGACGAAGGCGGGCGCAACCGGGTGCGCATCATGCGCGGCGGTGAACCTTACGTGCCGCCGCATCTGTCGAAAGACCAGAGCATCCTGCTCAACGCCGGCGACGTCATCGAGGTGTCGACGCCCGGCGGCGGCGGTTACGGCCTGCCGGCGGCGCGCTCCAGAGCCGAGATCGAGCGCGACATCATGCGCGGCTACTACACCCGTGAAGAAGCGGCGCAGCGCTTCGGCGTGGCGCTCTGATCAACCGCCCTTGAGAGGCGGCGCGTTCAGCTCTTCGTAGACCGAGCGCGCCACCGGCAGCAATTCCTCGCGCATGACGTCGCCCGAAAGCGCGTAGCCGCGGCCGTCCTCGCTCCAGTAAAACACGCTCACATTGCCGAAGCGCTCGAAACGAAACGCCGATTCTGCGGCCGCAGGCTTGGCGGTGGCCAGCGGCACCACGTAGAGCGTGAGGCGCTTGCCGGCTTCATTCTGATACATGAATTGCGCCACCGGCCGGTCGTCACCCGGCAACAGCCGGCCGCCCACCAGGCGAAAGCCGTGGCGCGACAGGGTCGGCGCGCGCACCGGAACCGCCAGGCGTTTGGACAGCCATTGCACCAGATGCGCTTCCTGGTCGGCGCCCACCTCGACCGGATGGCGCACCTCCGGCACGTACACGGCATGGGCATTCGCCGCGCGGCGCGCCATGAAGGCGAATGCATCGGAGGCGGGGGTTGGTGTGGTCCACGCGTGGCCGAACCAGCCCGCGCCGACGCACAGCAGGGCCAGCAGCGCCTGTCCGGCCAGGCGCTGGAAACGTGCTTGATTGGCGGGCGTGCGCACACGCGTCGCGGCCAGCAATCGCGCCGGCACCGCTTCATTCAACAGCCCGTCGTAACGC
>CAYYFR010000027.1:0-42462 GCA_964470865.1 uncultured Burkholderiales bacterium
GCCTTTGGCGACGGTCTCGATCAGGCGTGCCGCATCGCCCGTCACATCCTGTACATTGGCTTCCATGCCTTGCCCTTCCTTTGGTTCAGGCACCTAAGCCGACGCTTGCCAAGGTCTTTTGAACCCAGCGCGCACGTGCCAGCAGTGCCTGTTCCCCGCCGAGCCTGTTGCGTGCCACCAGTTGCACCCCGAGCGGCAATCCGCGGACCCCACGGCCTGCGGGGAGCGTAATGCAAGGAACACCCAGCATGGTCCACAAGCGATTGAAGGCAGCGTTCCCGGTTGACGCCAAACCAAGCGGCGCTTCACCCGCAGCCGGCGCCATCAGCAGCAACTCATCATCGGCTAGAAGTGTATCCATCAACGCCTGGCCGGCTGTCACCTGCTCGCTTGCAGCGGCGCGCTCGTTTTCGGTATGGGCGAGACCATGTGCGATAAAGCTGGCAAGATCGCTTGAGAGCTTGTCACGCGCATGAGCCCATTCATGAGCCAAAGACTGAGCCGCTTCGTACGACATGATCAAACGGCTCAGGGGTTCGATTTCTGTAAAAAGGGCCGGGAGCACCAACTCCCGCACTTCAGCACCGGCATTCCTTGCGGCCTCTGCCGCCTGTTCCACGCGCCGGATCGCTTGTTCCTCGGCTTCTCCATCGTGATGCGTGCGGGCAAGCACGATGCGCGGTCGTGCCGCAATGATTGGTTCATGGACCGGCGTAGCGCCTGCCAGCACGGCGGAGACTCTGGCAAGGATGTCAAGATCACGCGCGTGCAGGCCGATGGTGTCGAGCGATGGCGACAGATGTTTGAGGCCCGTCGTCGGATAGCGGCCAAAAGCGGGCTTGTAGCCGATCACACCGCAAAAGGCGGCCGGGCGTATGGTGGAGCCACCGGTTTGTGTGGCCAGAGCCACCGGTACCATGCCGGACGCAACTGCGGCTGCCGAGCCGCTAGAAGACCCACCTGGAGTGCAGGAAAGGTCATGCGGATTGCGTGTACGGCCTGGCGCCATGAAGGCGAATTCGGTGGTCACGGTCTTGCCAAGAATGATCGCGCCGGCACTTCGCAAGCGGCGCACCACTTCGGCATCCGCAGCGGGTCGATGGCCCGCATAAATCGGTGAGTTGTACTCGGTCGGCATGTCGGCGGTTGCAATCACATCCTTGATCCCGACCGCCGTTCCGTGCAGTGCACCGCGGGTGGCACCGACATCAAGAGCACGTGCCTGCGCCAGCGCAGCTTCATGGTCCAGCCAGGCCCATGCTCCGATCTCGCCTTCAAGGCTGTCGATATGCGCGAGCAATGCATTGAGGGAGGTCTCGCAACTCATGTCATGTCTTTCCGGTTGTTTAAAGCTTCAATGGATCTGCACGCAAGCATAACGCAGGGATGCCGGTAAACTGCGCCCGCAGTAATCGTGGGGCTTTTATCAATTAACGCAAAGGAGCAGTCAGTTCATGGCACTGATCGAGAAAGACGTTGTCGTCACCACCCGTCACGGCCGCATGCCGGCATTCACCGCCTGCCCGGATGCGCCGGGCGCGTTCCCCGCGATCATCTTCTACATGGATGCGCCGGGCTTTCGCGAGGAGTTGTGCAACATGGCGCGGCGCATCGCCAAGCACGGCTATTTCTGCATCCTGCCCGATATGTATTACCGGGTCGGCATGCTGCGTTTCGACCTGCCGCGCCGTACCGACGTGATGACTACCGTGATCTTTGCGGCAATGAATCACCTGACCCACGCCGACGTGATCGACGACAGCGCCGGCCTCCTGGCCTACCTGGACGCGCAGGACAAGGTCAAGCCGGGCCCGGTCGGTTGTGTCGGCCATTGCATGAGCGGGCGCTACATCACAAGCGTGGCTGCGCATTTCCCGACGCGTATCGCCGCTGCGGCTTCGCTCTACGGCGTGGGCATCGTCACCGACGCGCCCGACTCGCCGCATCTGCTGCTCGACAAGATCAGAGGCGAGCTGTACTACGGCTTTGCCGAAGTCGACCAGCATGTGCCGGACAAGGTGATCCCGGAACTGCGTGCGGCGCTGGCGCGTGCGGGCACCCGGCACGAGATCGAGGTGCATGCCGGCACCCAGCACGGCTACTGCTTCGCCGAGCGCCAGACCTATGCACCGGCGGCATCCGAGGCCTCGTGGGCCAAGCTCCTTGGCTTGTGGGAGCGCAACCTGAAATAGCTGCGGGATGGCGCGGCGGTTCAGGGCTTCAGATAGTCCTGCACGGTGTCCCATGCGACGTTTTGCAGGAAGGCCGCAGTGTCGGCGTCCAGTCCGGCTGTGTAAGCCAGGCCGACAGGTGACTTGCCAAACAGGGAGGAGTAAGTCGTGCAGGCTGCCAGATAGGTGCCGGCCACGCTCGGATGGCGCTTGTCGGGGGCATAGAGATTGAGCTGCGGGCGCCGTTCGATGGCACGCGCAAACGCCAGTCCGGCCGGAATCACGTAGGCACCGTTGTCGTTGGCCGCGCGGGTATAGGCCTCGGCCAGTTGCGCTGTCATCGCCGGCACATCGGCATAGGCCCAGGACATGAAAAGCACAGGCTGCGCGCCGTGTTTGCGTACGGTGTTGCTGTGCTTGCGTGCGAACTCGTGAAAAGTCGCGCCCAGGGTCGGATGCAGCGGACACTGGCTGCAATCCATCAGGATCGCGAGCTCGAAGAGTTTCTGTTTCGGATCGTTGAAAACGATGTTGTTGGCGGCATCGAAGCTGTAGGCGCCGACCGCACCGGGGCGGAAGTACGAATCGACATCGTGCCATTCGAAACCGGCGCCGCTGATGGTGATCGAACTGCTGCGAAAGCGGTGACCGGGCACACCGGCGGCCACCAGGCGGCCCACATAATTGTGCAGGCTGTTGTTGTAATAGAAAAAACTGTTGCCGATGTAGACGAGCGATGCCGGCTTGTCGATCGCGAGGGCGCGGATGGCAGGACGGGTTTGCGCCGATGCCGGCGCAAACCCGCTAGCCAGCAACAGGGCCGTGCACAAGAGAACTGCCGTCAAGCGCATCTCTGTTCTTCCTTGGCGGCCGCAAACCAAGCTCATGCCCGGGCTTTGACCGGCGCAGCGCGGCGCTTCAGCCCGGCCACGCCAAGCAGCGCCAGTGCTACCAACGCCAGGCTGCCAGGCTCGGGAACGCTGGTGCGAAAGCCCAGTTGGAAGCTGGCCACTGACTGCAGCATCACGGCGTCGCGCGCCGAGAGGCCAAGCTCACGCGCTGCGAACTCACCGGCGCCGAACATCGCCGGGTCCAGGCCGGTGATCGAGCCGAAGTTCGTCAGCGCGCTAAGGTAGGAGCCGGCGACGCTGGCATGGGTGCCATCGTTGAACCAGAGATCGATCAGGTTGTCGGTCAGCGCATCGTATGCATACATGTTGCGGGTGGCAAGGCCGGCCTGCACGGCGGTCAGGAAAGCCTGGCCCACGGGAATGATGCCCTTGATGCCCGAGGTGGAGTCATCGTCTGCAAAGCTGGCGACGTTCGTCATGCCGGTGGTCATGTCAGACGTCATGGCCTCGAGCGTGCTGAAGTAGCTCGGCGCCGGCGCACCGGAGTACGTGGCATTGCCGGTGGCCGGGTCGATGGTGGTGGCGCCCGGTGCGTTGATCAGGTTGGGGCGGGCCCAGGTCTGTTGCAGGTAGATCTCGGTCGCCACGCTGAAGTTCGTGTTGTTCGGAATCGTGCGTACTGTATTGTTGGCGCAAGAACCAGAGGTACCGCCAACCGTTGGCGTGCCACCTGCCGCAACGCAGGCGGCCTCGTTGACGTACTGGCCACCCGGGCCACCCGTGTTGTTACCCGTGCCGCCGAGGTAGTACATGTTCCGCTCTCGATAGGTCGTGTTATTCGCAGTATTGGTCATGACCCCGGCTTGAATCGGCCTGCCCGTATGTACCCAATCCTCGATCAGGTCGACATAGGCTCTGATCGATGGAAAGTTGGAACCCAGGGCGACACCGTTGACGGTCTGCGGCCCCAGGGCTTCGTCGCTTTGCTCCTGCAGCACGATCTTGTTCCATACCTGGCTGCTGATGTTGCCGCGCAGGTCCCAGTTGGTGCTGTTGGCGGTGTTGAGGAAGTGGCCGCGCAGTGTGGCCGCATTGCGGGTGGACAGGGCTACGTCGTAATCCAGACCGGCCTGGAACGTGAGCATCTTGAAGATGCCTGGCACGCCGCCCCAGCCGATGGTCTGCGAGTGCGGCGAGTACGAGTTGCCCTGGACGCCCGTGGTCGGGTTGATCAGGCCCAACGGGTAGGAGTTGGTACCCGTCACATCGCTGAACTTGGGTGTGGAGGAACTCGAACCCACGACCGCCGGACCCTGGGGCTTGGTCAGGTCGCGCACATTGGCGGCGTTGTAGGTCAGCACCGGGTCCAAGCGCCCGAAGGTATAGCTGTTGCCAACGAAGAGGACGGAGACGGGCGCTCCATGGGCGGCACCTGCAATCGCGGTTGCGAGCAGGATGGTTGCAATCTTGGTCATCTTTGTTCTCCACCTTATTGAATTTTCCGGACAAGGCAGGCCCCCTTGGGAGGCTTGCGATTGAGCACGGGCGGGATACTACTTAGGCCGTTGTCATAGGTCCAATATGAAAAACCGCCATTCTTCATATGTTTTATGTATGCTAGATGCATGGATTTCAGACAACTCCGTTATTTCGTCGCCGTCGCCGAAGCCGGGCACATCACCCGCGCGGCAGAGCGCCTGGGCATCGCGCAACCGCCGCTGAGCCAACAGATCAAGGCGCTCGAAACCCGCATCGGCGTTCAGCTTTTCCGCCGTCATGCGCGCGGCGTCGCACTGACCGACGCAGGTAAACTTTTGTTAAATGATGCGCGCCTCATCCTCCATGATGTGGCTGTGCTGGAGGAACGTCTGGCGCGCGCGGGTAGCGGCTTGCATGGCAGGTTGTCGATTGCCTTCACCAGTTCGGCGGCGGCGCATCGCTTCACCCCGGCGGTGCTGCGGGCCTGCCGGCAAACTTACGCAGACATCGACCTGGTGCTGGGGGAAGACAATGCTGCCGGCATGATCGATGCCCTTGCCGCAGCGCGCCTGGATTGCGGCTTGTTGCGGGTGCCGACAGCGCGGCCGGAAGGTGTGGTGTTCGAAACCCTGCTGCGCGAACCCGTATTGATTGCCGTGCCGCTCGGGCACAAGCTGTTGCCGCACAGGAAGACGAGCGCACCACCGGTATTAAGGGTGACCGATTTACGTGACGAAGGCCTGATCCTGGTGCGCCGCCCGGGCGCTGCCGGCCTCTACGCCAGCTTCCTCGACTTGTGCCGTAGTGCCGGATTCGAACCGCGTGTGGCGCTCGAAGTAGACCGCATGATGACCAACCTCAACCTGGTGGCGGCCGGCGCCGGGGTTTCGCTGGTGCCGGCATCGATGCGCGGGATGCACGCGCATGCCATCGTCTACTGCCCGCTGGCGGATGCCGGAACGCTCGATGCGCCGTTGACGCTGGCCTATCGTGCGGGGGAACTGGGCGGTGCCTTGGCGAGTTTTGTGACGCTGGCGCGCAAGGTTGCGAAGCGGGCCGGGATACTGCGCTAGGCGGGATGCCTCACAATTCGCGCATGTTGCACGCTTTTCTGTTCTCGACTTGCCGGCTCTCGCTATTCGCGTGGGCGTTGGTTTTTCTTGCGGCGATGTTCCCGCAAAGCGCGCTTGCGCAGCAGAAATGGCCGCTGCGCGCCGTGCGCATCATCGTGGTGTACCCGTCCGGCGGCTTGAGCGACGACACCGCGCGCGCCATCGCCGACCGGCTTGGTGCGCGACTGCAGGTGCCGGTACTGATCGAAAACCGCGCCGGTGGCGGCGGCTCGGTCGGCATCGCTGTGGTCGCCAAAGCGCCGCCCGACGGCCATACGCTGGCCTTCTCGGCCATCAGCCCCTTGTCACTCAACCCGCATTTGGCCAATGTCAGTTACGACCCGCTGCGGGATATCGCGCCGGTGGTGGGCGTGATGCAGACGCCGGTGGTGGTGGTGGGCACGCCGGCGTTTCGCGGTGCCAGCTTTCAGGATCTGCTGGCGGCCGCACGCCAGGCGCCAGGCAGCATGCGCTGGGGCAGTTCGGGCCTGGCGACAGTGGGGCATATGGTGATGGAGCATGTGCGGCTGGCCGGGCGGGTGGACATCACGCACATTCCGTACAAGGGCGGCGGGCAGCAGTTGAGCGACGCGCTGGCCGGGCATTTCGAGATTTTGTCGACCAACGTGGCGGCAACCCAACTGCAGCACATTCGCAGCGGCAAGTTCAAGGCCCTCGCGGTCGGCTCGCCGGAGCGCCTGCCGGTCTTGCCGCAGGTGCCGACGCTGGCCGAGCTTGGATTCGCGCAGGCGAACCTGACATCGCAGTTCGGCATTTTTGCGCCTGGCGGCACCCCTGAATGGATCGTCAATCGCGTCAATGTCGAGATCAACGCGGTGTTGCGCACGGCCGAGTTTCGCGAACGCGTGCTGGCGTCCAACAACATTCCGATTGGTGGAACCGCGGCCGAATTTGCCAGGCTGATCCAGCAGGATTCCGAGCGCAATCGTGGCCTCATCAAGGCGGCCGGCATCAAGGCCGAATGAGGTGCCGGTTGCCCGTGGGTCAATTGGACACGATGTCGATTGCGCTGGATCAAACGGAAATACTTCGTGCAAGCTAGCATCCGTTCTTGACCGCTGGAGGTAGCCGACCTTGTCCGACATGTGCAGAGTCCACGCCATTTCCCTGCGAAACAGGTATCCGATAAACTTTGGTCCGCACCCGCGCCTCTGGGCAAGTGATGGCAGTACCTGAACTGCCGCCGGTGCGCCGCATCGGGATCGCACGCCCCTGGCGCTGGCTGGCCCTGGGGTGGCAGGACATGCGCGCCGCGCCGCTTGCCAGTCTCGCGCACGGCATCCTGGCCGCAATCGGCGGGCTCTTCATCGTCTGGCTTGGATCGCAGGCATGGCTATTGCTGCCGGGCGCCTTGAGCGGCTTCGTGCTGGTCGCGCCGATTCTCGCCACCGGCTTGTATGAACTGAGTCGACGCCGCGCCGCAGGTGAAACCCCGACGATCCACCATGTGTTCGCCGCATGGCGGCGCGGCACCCGGCCGCTGGTTGGCCTGGGCCTGCTGCTGTTCGCCTGCGGCAGCGCCTGGGTAGCCGTTTCAGCCCTCCTGTTCGAGGCCTTTGTCGACCTGTCGATGACTTCCTTGCGCGACTTCATGTACTACGCACTGGCGCAGCAAGGTGTCACGCTATTCTGGCTGTGGATGCTGGCCGGCGCCCTCGGTGCCGCGCTGGTCTTCGCGCTGACAGCGGTGTCTGTGCCGCTACTGCTGGACCGCCACATCGGCCTGCGCCCGGCCCTTATGGCCAGCGCGCGCGCAGTCGGCGACAACCCGTTTCCAATGGTGCTGTGGGCCGCGCTCATCATGCTGGCGACCATGCTGTCGATGGCCACCCTGATGGCAGGCTTCGTGATCAGCGTGCCCTTGCTCGGGCATGCAACCTGGCATGCCTATCGCGATTTGCTCGATGCGCAAGCCTGGCCGGCGCGCATTGAAGGCAGCGAGCCATGAGGTCCTTGTCGCCGGGCAGTGGCCGGCGCAGAGCAGCAGCCCCGCGCAGGCCTGCGCGGGCTGGTCTCATGCGAGTCGACTAGGAATGCAAGGCACCGCGTTCGGCCTGACCGAGGCAGAGCTCGCGCATTTGGGCATGACCTGGGGGGTGGGCGGCCTGATCGTGCTGATGCTTTTCATCATCTGGAGCGTGGCGCGCGAATCGAAGGCCGGGCGCATGGGCAGCTTTGTGCTGTTCTTCGTGCTGGCATTCGGCATGTTCGGTTTTGTGATGAAGCAGTTGATCCAGTGGGTCCTGGGTATCGGCTGACGCGGCCGCCTGGCGCTTGCAGGTATGCTTGCGCATTGGCGTTATAAAACACTCACGGAGACTTGCAACATGAAACGCATTTGCCAACTCACACTGAGCGTCGCCGCGGCCCTGTTGCCGCTGGCGAACGCCACGGCGCAGGACTATCCGGCGCGGCCGATTCGTGTGATCGTGCCGTACGCACCGGGTGGCACCGACCAGCAATTGCGCATTCTGGCACCTGCCTTGCAGCGCATCCTGGGCCAGCCGCTGGTGATCGACAACGTACCAGGCGGCGGCACCATCATCGGCGCGGGCACCGTGCACAAATCCAATCCGGACGGCTATACGCTCCTGTACACCGGCACCGGCGCGATGACGGTTATCCCGAACATGACCAAGACGCCGTATACCCGCACCGATTTCATTCCGCTGGGCAACGTCATCGGCACGCCGTTCGTGGTCGCCGTGCGGCCTGATGCGCCGTTCAAGTCGATGGCCGAAATGGTGACCTACGGCCGCGCCAACACCGGCAAAATCACCTTTGGTTCGGCCGGCATCGGTACCACTACCCACATGGCGGGCGAAGCGATCGCCGCGGCCGGCAATTTCAGGATTCTGCATGTGCCCTACCAGGGCATCGGGCCGGCGGTGACTTCGATCCTGGGCGGCAATGTCGACATGGTGGTGGGCCTGCCCAATGCCATCATGCCGCACGTCAACGCCGGCAAGCTGATCGCGATGGCGATCACCGGGCCGCAGCGCTCGGAACTGATGCCCAATTTCATGACAGTGCGCGAGGCAGGCCTGGACATGAGCGACGTGACCAAGTTCGGATTCTTCGCACCCAGGGGAACGCCGGAGGCGATTCTCCGCAAATTGACCGCGGCGATACCCGAGGCGATGAAGTCGGCGGAATTCATCGACGCCACCAAGAAGACTTTCAACAGCACCATGTACCTGGACCCCGAGCAGTTTCGAACCGTCCTCGAAGCCGAAGACCGGCATTTCAAGAAACTGATCGTCGATCTGAAATTGTCCGACGCCGCCAAGTAGGGCGGCAGGATCTCAGCCGCGCAAAGTGGCGGCGGGCACGAAGTCGCGCCAGATGTCCACGCGCGCCGGCAGGTCGGCAAAGGCCTTGACGCCGCCAGCGGCGCGGCCGACGATGGCCTGCGCGGTGGTGTTGTGGCCGTCGAGGTAGGCTGACAACTCGGCGATGGCGGCGCTGAGCACGCAAAAGCCGCCGGTCATTACCGCCGAACACATTTCCACCGCACTGGCGCCGGCCAGCAGCATGCGCGCGACATCATGCCCGCCGCGCGCGCCGTTGGTGCCGATCAGGGGAACTGCGGCGCCCAATTGCTTGCGAGTGCGCGCCAGCCAGTAACAGGTGAGCGGCAAGGCCCATGGCCCCCCATAACCCAGGTTGGTGTCGAGCGTCGGCGCCATCGATTCCAGGTCCGGCAGCATGCCCAGCATGCGGCCGATCATGGTGACCGCCGCTGCGCCGCCGTCATGCGCGGCAGCCGCCAGAGCGCTGACGTTCTCGCTTTGCCCGGTGAGCTTCACCCACACCGGGATTTTCACCGCGCCCGTGATTGCGGCCACCTGCCCGCGGATTTTCGCGGCCGCCCGCTCGGTGGTCACGCCACCATGCGTGGCTTCGTCGCCATAGGGTGTGCCGACGTTGAATTCGAGCAGGCGGATGCCGGCCGCCTCGATCGCACGCGCCAATCCGACGGCGGCGCCCAAGTCCGCCAGGATCACACTGGCGGCGACGTAGGCATCCTGTTGGCGGGCCTCGCGATCGAGCCCGGCGACCGCGGCGATCCAGTCATCAGCCGCGCGTGGCTGCAGGCCGGAGCGGCACAGGATGTTGCCGCCTTGCCCGTGCCAGGCCAGAGCTTCCCAGTTGTCGCCGGTACGCAGGTAGTCGGTCTGCGCCAACTGATCACGCGCGGCCTGGCTCTCGTTGATCGACTTGGCCACCACCACCGAGGCCCCGGCGCTGAGGCCGGCACGAATGCCGGCTTCGGTCATCACATGTTCGCCAGCGGCGCAGATGACCGGGTTCTTGAGTTCAAGGGAGCCAATGCGCATGCGCAAGGCGGCGGATGGCTGCATCGGGCTGCCTGCGTGCCTGCTCATGTCAATCGGCGCTGCTCATGCAATACCGCGGCTGCGCGCTCAATCGGCCAGCAGCATGGCCGCCGCCCTTTCGGCGATCATCATGGTCGGGGCGTTGGTGTTGCCCGAGGTGATGGTGGGCATGACCGAGGCATCGGCGATGCGCAGGCCTTGCAGCCCGAATACGCGCAAGTGTGAATCAACCACCGCCAGCGGGTCATCGGCGCGCCCCATGCGGCAGGTGCCGACCGGATGAAAAATGGTGGTGCCGATGTCGCCGGCCGCCTGGGCCAGTTCTTCATCGGTCTGGAACTGCGGACCGGGCAGAAACTCTTGCGGCGCGTAACGCTTGAGCGCACGCATGCCGACGATGCGCCGGGTCAGGCGCAGGCCTTCGGCCGCAACCTTGCGGTCCGCCGCGGTGGAAAGGTAGTTGCAGCGGATTTCCGGTTTGGCGCGCGGATCGGCGCTGGTGATATGCACATGGCCGCGCGAGGTCGGGCGCAGGTTGCAAACCGAGGCGGTAAACGCCGGAAACGTATGCAGCGGATCGCCGAATTTGTCGAGCGACAAGGGCTGTACGTGATACTCGAGGTTGGGCGTTGCATGTTCGGGGCCGGATTGCCAGAACACGCCCAGTTGCGAAGGCGCCATCGTCAACGGACCGCGCCGCCGCAGGGCATACTCGAGACCCATCCTGGCCTTGCCCCACCAGCTGTTGGCCATGGTGTTCAGGGTCTTGATGCCCTTGACCTTGAAGGCCATGCGCAATTGCAGATGGTCCTGCAGGTTTTCGCCGACACCGGGCAGGGCGTGCAGCAGCGGTACATGGTGCCGGGCCAGCAGATCGGGCGCGCCCACGCCGGAGAGCTGCAGCAATTGCGGCGTGCCGATCGCGCCTGCCGCCAGTATCACTTCGCGACGCGCCCGGATTAACGCCGAGCCGGCCGGGCCGGCGACTTCCACGCCGGTACAGCGCTTGTCGCTGAACTGCAAACGGGTGGCTTGCGAGCGATCGCGGATCACCAGGTTCTGCCGCTTGCGCACCGGCTTCAAAAAAGCCTTGCCGGCATGCCAGCGCATCCCGGCTTTCTGCGTGACTTCGAACTTGCCGCTGCCGGCGTTGTTGCCGGTGTTGAAATCGTCGGTACGCGGAATGCCTGCCTCTAAGGCGGCGTCGGCGAAGCGGTCAAGAATTTGCCATGACAGGCGTTGCTGCGCGACTCGCACTTCACCTTCCGTGCCATGGTAACGGCTGGCGGCGCGATGGTTGTTCTCGTGCCGGGTGAAGAATGGCAACACCTTTTCCCAGGCCCAATCGGCATCGCCCGTCAAAGCGGCCCATTCATCGTAGTCGCGCTTCTGACCGCGCATGTAGATCATCGCATTGATCAGCGAGCAGCCGCCCAGGCCCAGGCCGCGGGCGTAGTGGATGTCGCGGCCATTCAAGCCCGGTTCGCTTGCGGTGCGATACATCCAGTCGGTGCGCGGATTGGCGATGCAATACAGGTAGCCAACCGGTATGTTGATCCAGATCCAGTTGTCTTCGGTACCCGCCTCGATCAGGCACACCTGCACGGATGGATCCGCCGAAAGCCGGTTGGCCAGCAGGCAGCCGGCACTGCCGCCGCCCACGATCACGTAGTCGAATTCCTGCGTATCCATGCCGGAATTGTACCGGTCGGCTTACAACTTCTTACCACATGGCCGTCGCCATCACCGTATTATTGGTCAACCTGAGTATTCGAGAACCGTTGTAACTGACGTGACCTGCGTGGACATGAATTCGTGCCTGCGCCTGGATCACGCCCCGCCGATTTGCAACCCGCGTCCAATGAAACGCTTTCTCATTCTTCTTGGCAGCATCGCACTCACGGTCACCCAGTTGACTTGGGCGCAGCCCGGCCGGCCGCCAGGCCAGGGCGGGCCGGCAGGGCGCGGGCACGAGGAGCGACGAGCGCCGAGCGAAGATTTTCGGCGCGAACAGGTCGAGCGCCGGCAGGAGCGCCGGCCGGCCGAAGAGCCTGGCGCGCGGCAAATGAGCCCCGACGAGCGCCGCGAACTGCGCCAGCAGATTCGCGATCACGGGCGCAGCATCTACCGCGAGCGGCAGTAAGGGCAGATTCAGGCCGGCCTGCCGATCCTGGCACATATCTTGATGGTGTCCTGAGTCGATGGCCGGGTTGGTCTGCGGGAAAAGCACCAACCGGTTCATCACTTTCATGCCGGCCTGTGATAACGTTCATGGCATCCGGACTCGGTCCGACGCACCGTTCAGTTGGCAAAATGCGATGAAAAGAACCCCTCTTTACAGCAGCAACAATCGGGCGCGCAGCGGGCAGCTGCCCGCCGCGCAGCGCCATCCGGTTCCACCCGGCGCCGCCTCACCACCGGCGACCGCTGTAACCGCCACCGGATCCGGTGCGCTCCCCGCGGCGCGCGGTGCCGGGGGTCCACTCAAGAATTTCATGCTGCGCCATGAGCGCTGGCTGATGCTGATGGCTGGTGCACTGATTGCGGCGCTGGCAATTTTTGTGCACCAAAAGACAGCACCGTCGGCACGTGACATCACCCAGGAAGACATTGACGCCGCGGTCTTGAGCTCGCTCGAAAACAAGCCACTGCCTTCGATCGCGGCCAAGGCATTTGAAGCGATTCGGCCCTCGGTGGTACGGGTGGAAGGCGTGTTCAGCGGCGCCACCGGTGAAGCGGACATGGATGGCGGCGTCGGCACCGGCGTGGTGATCGTCGACAAGGGCACCATTCTCACCAACATGCATGTGATTGCCGGCGCCGAACGGATTCGCATCACCTTCGCCGACGGTCTCGAGTCCGAGGCGACGGTGCTGGGCGTCAAGCCGGAGCATGACCTCGCCGTGTTGCAGGCCAAGACCATTCCGGACGACCTGCAGGCCGCCACCATGCGCTCGACCGGCGACCTGGCCGTCGGTGATCATGTGGTCGCGGTCGGCTTTCCGTTCGGCATCGGCCCTTCGGCCTCGGCCGGCGTGGTATCTGGCCTGAAACGCGAGTTTGTGTCGCCCGAGGGCAAGCGCGCCTTGAGCAACCTGATCCAGTTCGATGCCGCAGCCAATCCGGGCAACTCCGGCGGACCGCTTGTCACCGCCGACGGCCAGTTGGTCGGCATCGTCACCGCGATCCTCAACCCCACCCAACAGCGGGTCTTTATCGGCATCGGATTCGCGGTGCCGATCGAGAATGCCGCCAGTGCCATCGGCGTCTCGCCATTTTGAAGCGTACTCAAACCTGATACGGGAGCGGCAATGAAGGAAAGCGACAACGAGGAAGTCAAACCGCTGATGGAGCGGCTGCTCTATGAGGTCAAGAAGGTGGTGGTGGGGCAGGACCACTTCCTGGAGCGTGTGCTGGTGGCGATCCTGGCCCAGGGACATCTGCTGGTCGAAGGGGTGCCCGGTCTGGCCAAGACACTGACCGTCAAGACCCTCGCGCGCACCATTCGGGGCGGCTACAAGCGCATCCAGTTCACCCCCGATCTGGTGCCGTCCGACCTGGTGGGGACCCGCGTGTACAACCAGAAGACCGGCGAATTCAGCACCTCCCTGGGGCCGGTATTCTGCAACCTGTTGCTGGCCGACGAGATCAACCGTGCCCCCGCCAAGGTGCAAAGCGCGTTGCTCGAAGTGATGCAGGAATACCAGGTCACCATCGCCGGCGAAACCCACATGGTGCCCCAGCCGTTTCTGGTGATGGCGACGCAGAACCCGATCGAGACCGAGGGCACCTATCCGCTGCCGGAAGCCCAGGTCGATCGCTTCATGATGAAGGTGCTGGTCGGCTATCCCAGCGAGGAAGAGGAATTCGTGATCGTCGACCGCGTAACCGCCGCCGCGCGTACCGTGGTTGCCGAAGTCGCTTCGCCCGAACAGTTGGGGGCGCTGCAGCGCGAGTGCCGCTCGGGCTACGTTGAACCTTCGCTGATGCAGTATGCGGTGCGACTGGCAGGCGCCACCCGCGATCCGGCCAAACACGGCCTGCCTGACCTGGCACGCTTCATTTCGTTCGGCGTCAGCCCGCGCGCGCCGATCCACCTGATCGAAGGCGCGCGCGCCCTGGCGTTCCTGCGTGGCCGCAGTTACGTGCTGCCCGAGGACGTGACCGACCTGGTGCCTGACGTGTTCCGCCACCGGCTGGTACTGACTTACGAAGCCCTGGCAGAGGCGATGACCGCCGACATGCTGATAGCAAAGGTGATGCGCCAGATCGCCGCGCCAGCCAAGCCGCTGGAGGCGCATGTCAAAGTCGCCGCCTGAAGCCCACCTCAAGCTGGTGCCGGGCACGGCGCTTGCGGGCAGCGCCCGTGGCGCCGAGTTGCTGTTGCGCCGGCTCGAATGGACCGTGCTGCGACGCCTCGATGGCGCCATCCATGGCAACTATCGGACCCTTTTCCGCGGCTTCGGGCTGGACCTGGCCGAACTGCGTGAGTATCAGTATGGCGATGACGTGCGCCACATCGACTGGAACGTCACCGCACGCACCGGCCAGCCCTATGTGCGGCAATTCCATGAGGACCGCGAGGTCACCGCCTGGTTTCTGCTCGACCTTTCGCCCTCGCTCGATTTCGGTTCGAGCGAGGTGCGCAAGCGCGGCGTGTCGGCCGAATTCGTCTCCATATTGGCGCGCCTGCTCACGCGCAACGGCAACCGCGTCGGCGCGATGTTCTATGGCGACGCCGTCGATACGGTGATCCCGGCGCGTAGCGGACGCGCCCAGGTGCTGCATATCCTGCATCGCATGCTGACGCGGCCTGCGCGCGATGTTGCGGGCGAGACCGATCTCGACGATTTCCTGCAGGGGGCTTTTCGCTTCATCCCGCGCCGCTCACTGGTTTTCCTGGTGTCGGACTTCATCAGCCGACCGGGCTGGGCGCCCGCGCTGGCACGCCTTACGCAACGCCATGAAGTCATTGCGGTGCGTTTGTATGACCCGCTGGAAATGGAGTTGCCCGATCTGGGGATGGTGCTGATGCGTGACGCCGAAACCGGGGAACAGCTGTTTGTCGACACCCATGAATCGGGTTTTCGCAAACGCTTTGCGGCGGCTGCCGCGCGCCGCGAAAGCGCAATGCGCGCCGCTTTCGCCGAAGCCGGGGTCGACGTGCTCGAACTGGCCACTGACGACGCCTTGATCGATTCGGTGATGCGCTTCGCCGACCTGCGCAAGCGCCGCAGCCAGCTGGCCGGCGGCGGCCTGCCGGCGCACATGGCGGGGGCGGCATGAAATTCCTGTGGCCGCAGATGCTTTGGCTGTTGCTGCTGCTGCCCGCGCTGGTCGGGTTGTACCTGTGGCTGTTGCGGCACAAGAAGCGGGCACTGCTCAAGCATTCCGGCCTGGCGCTGATTCGCCAAGCCCTGGCCGGTGGCCAGCAAGGGCGCCGCCATGTGCCGCCGCTGCTGTTCCTTCTCGCCATCGGCCTGATGATCGTGGCGGTGTCGCGCCCGACCGCCATCCTGACCTTGCCCGCGCAACATGAAACCATCGTGCTGGCGATGGATGTGTCGGGCAGCATGCGCGCGGTCGACGTGCAGCCCAATCGATTGGCGGCGGCGCAGGCGGCGGCCAAGGCGTTTGTCAAAGATCAGCCACGCGATGTGCGGATCGGCGTGGTTTCGTTTGCCGCTACCGCATCGGTGGTGCAGTATCCGACGCAGAGTCGCGAAGATGTACTCAATGCCATCGACCGTTTTCAACTGCAACGCGGCACCGCGATCGGCAGTGGCATCATCGTCTCGCTGGCGACCCTGTTTCCCGACGCCGGCATCGATGTCAGCGGCCTGATCCTGGGCGAGAGCTCGTCGCGCCGTTCGTTCGGACCGCCGCGCAAGGATGCCAAGAAGGAATTCAAGCCGGTGCCGGCCGGCTCCTACACCAACGGCGCGATCATCCTATTGACCGACGGCCAGCGTACCACCGGACCGGATGCGCTGGCCGCAGCGAAAATGGCGGCCGAGCGCGGAGTCCGCGTATTCACCGTCGGCATCGGCACCACCAAGGGGGAGACCATCGGCTTCGAAGGCTGGTCGATGCGGGTCAAGCTCGACGAGGACACCTTGAAGCAGGTCGCCAACATTACCCAGGGTACCTACTTCTATGCCGGCACGGCCAATGACCTGAAGAAGGTCTACGAAACCCTGAATACCCGCTTCAGCCTGGAAAAAAAGGAAACCGAGATCAGCGCCCTGTTCGCCGCCGGCGCAGCGCTGTTCGCTATGCTGGCAGCCGGGCTTTCCCTGCTCTGGTTCAACCGGATTCTCTAGATTCAATGCAGCGCAAGCGCCTGCACGGCGGCTCCCTCAAGGCGGCGGGCTACGATGAAGCCCGGCAAGTACTCGAGATCGAATTCGCCAATGGTCAATTGATCGAGTATGCCGCGGTGGGCCGCGAGATCGCGCGCCGCCTGCTCGAAAGCCAGTCGCCATGGAGTTACTACCGCGACAACATCGAGGATGAATTCACCGGCCGGCCTGCAGGGCGCGCGCAAGCGGCCGCTGGCGGCGACAATCCGTTCGGCTAGGAAGAACTGATTCCACGCTGCGTCGGGGCACATTCCTCCCTGAGCGGCAAGCACCAATGCCCCTGGCGGCGCCACCGCTATACTGCGACCTTGCCGAAGCGCCGAGTTCCCGGCGCTGATTCCCTCAAGCCGTACCGTGCGCATCCTGGCCCTGGAAACCTCCTCCGAACACTGCTCGTGCGCCTTGTGGCACGACGGCACTGTCACCGACTCGGTTGCGCACGCTGGCCAACGCCATTCTTCGTTGCTGCTGCCGATGACTACAGCCCTCATGGCTCAAGCCGACACCAGCTTCGCCATGCTAGATGCAATTGCCTTTGGCGCCGGGCCTGGCTCCTTCACCGGTGTGCGTATCGCGTGCAGCGTGGCACAAGGTCTGGCGTTCGCTCGCGATTTGCCGCTGCTGCCGGTGGTGACCCTGGAGGCATTGGCGCATGCTGCCGGTGCCCGGCGGGTCATCGCCTGCATCGACGCGCGCATGGACGAGCTCTATCTGGCGGCCTATGAGCGGACGGACGCGGGTTGGTGCACACCTCTGGCGCCAATGCTGGTCCGCCCGGATGCCCTGCCTGCGCTTCCCGGTCCATGGCACGGCTGCGGCAGCGGTTTTGCTGCACATACCGCGCCGCTTGCCGCTTGCTACGATATTGTCTCGTGCGCAGCCGATGCGTTTCCGCAAGCACGCGCCGTCGCGGAACTGGGTGCGCGTATGCGGCAGGCCGGCGCTGGCGTCGCGGCGGCAGCCGCCGGCCCGCTATACCTGCGCGACAAGGTGGCGCTCGATGTGCGCGAGCAAGCGGCGGCCCGCGCCGCACGCCAGGCCACATGAACGCGGTTTTCAAGCCTGCGCTGCCAAGCCTGGCGCCGATGACCGTCGAGGCCCTGGGCCGGGTATTGCAGATCGAGAACGAGATTTACGAGTTCCCCTGGACGCACGGCAATTTTCGCGATTCACTGGCTGCCGGCTACAGCAGTTGGCTGTATCTGCAAGACAACGAACTGATCGGTTACGCGGTGGTGATGCTGGCGGTTGACGAAGCACATTTGCTCAACCTTTCGATCGCGCGCGCGGTTCAGAGGCGTGGACATGGCTCGAACCTTCTGGGCGAGGTCAGCCGGGCGGCATGCGAGCATGGTGCGAAATCCATGCTGCTCGAAGTGCGCCCCAGCAATCTTGCGGGCCGTCAACTGTACGCCGCCGCCGGGTTCGTTCAGCGGGGTCTGCGCCGCGCCTACTATCCGGCGCATGGCGAGCGCGAGGATGCGCTGGTACTGGCACGCCCGCTATGACCAGCGCGCGTGATCAACTGTTGCAGGAAATGGGCATCGGCCCGTTATGGAAGTTGCGGCATGCGTCAGTCGGCAGCGCCGCCGCGCCCCTGGCGCTGCTGCCTGCTGCGATGGCAGATCACGCCGCCATTCAGGTCGAGCCGACTCTGCCGACTGTTGCCCCGGCGCAAGAGCCGGACGCGCCGCCGCCAGCCGACGAGCAAGCGCAGCGGGCGGCGGCAATCGCGCATATGGACTGGCCTGCGCTCAAGGCTGCCGTAAGCACCTGCACCGCCTGTGCACTGTGCGGCAGCCGCAGGAACACCGTCTTCGGTGTCGGAGACGAAAGCGCGCAATGGATGATCGTGGGCGAAGCGCCCGGTGCGGAGGAAGATGCGCGCGGCGAACCCTTTGTAGGTCAAGCCGGCCAATTGCTCGACGCCATGCTGGCGGCGCTGGACATGCGGCGCGGAAAAAACGTGTACATCGCGAACGTGTTGAAATGCCGGCCCCCGGGCAATCGCAATCCGTCACCGCAGGAAGTGGCGCGTTGCGCGCCACATTTGCTGCGCCAGGTGGCGCTGGTCAAGCCCAGGCTCATCCTGTTGATGGGGCGTTTCGCCGCCCAGACCATGTTGGCGAGCGATGCCTCGATCGCCTCGTTGCGCGGCCGCTTGCACAGTTTTGCCGGAACGCCTGCGCTCGTCACCTACCATCCGGCCTACCTGCTGCGTGCCCCGACCGAAAAGGCGCGGGCCTGGGAAGACCTGCTGTTCGCGCGTGCCACCTGGCAGGGCTTGCAAATACCCGGCGACACCACGACTTGACAAGTTGCGGGCGCTTCATGACGTACCGAGAACCAATCCATGCGCAAACTTCTGACCGGACTGTTGATTTTCGTCGCCACCACTCTGGCGGGCTGCGGCTTTAACGATTTTCAGCGCCTTGACGAACAGGTCACGGCCGACTGGGCCGGGGTGCTGGCCCAGTACCAGCGGCGTGCCGACCTGGTGCCCAACATCGTGGCTTCCGTCAAGGGCGAGGCCAACGTCGAGCAGGAAACCCTGACTCGGGTGATCGAGGCGCGCGCGCGCGCGACCTCGCTCCAGGCCACACCGGCGTTGATCAATGACCCGCAGGCCTTCCCGAAATTCCAGGCGGCCCAGGGCGAGCTGGCGGGTGCGCTGTCGCGCCTGATGGTGGTGGTGGAGAGTTACCCGAATCTCAAGGCCAACCAGGGCTTTCGCGACCTGCGCACCGTACTCGCAGGCACCGCCGGCGTGCTCGCCGCAATCGAGCGCATCAGCCACGAGCTGGCGGCGCACTTCCCGCCGCAGGCGCGCAACGACAACGAGTTGCCCGACGCTCCTGTGGTGCTTTGAAACCCGCGCCGCGCCATACCCACCCGCTGGTGCGTGCACTGGCCTGGCTGATCGGCTCGCCCGGTCTTTTGTCAGCCGCCGCAAACGGTGATGGCGGTGTGGTGGATGACGCCTGGTGCGCTCGCCAGTTGGCTGCCTCGCATGCCTGGCTGGCGGCGCAGGACGCCGACCCGCGGGTACTGGAAGAATTCATCGCGCTGCGCAAAGTTCGGCGCCTGGGCTTCCTGGCCGAAGCACTGCTTGCATTCTGGCTGCGCAATTGCGGCCGCTTCGAGCTTCTGGCCGAGAACCTGGTGGTGCGCGAAGGCGGCCGCACGCTGGGCGATTTCGACCTGCTGTTGCGTGAGCGCGATGGCGGCGACGCAGTGCACTGGGAACTGTCGGTCAAGTTCTACCTGCGCTTGCCCGGGGCTGACGGTCTTGCCGCATACGTCGGCCCGGCGGGGCGCGACACGCTGGCGGCCAAGGCTGACCGTGTGCTCACACGGCAACTCGGTCTGGGGCACACGGCGGCAGGAAGAGCGGCGCTGGCCAACCTCGGTATCGAGCGCATCGTGGCACGTGCATTCGTCAAGGGTTGGCTTTTTTATCCGCTCGGCACACCGGCAGGTGCAACACCAGGCTTGAACCCCGCGCATGGGCGCGGCTGGTGGCGCCGTCATGTTGCGGACATTGGGGACACTGCGGACACTGCGGACAACTGGCCGATGCCGGGACGCGCCTACCGCATTGTCGATCGACTGGAGTGGCTGGCATGGCCGGGCATTGCCGGGCCAACGCTTGACTGGCGTGAACTGCAGTTGCGTCTGCGCACGCATTTCGCGACCGCTGCGGGCGCCCTGATGGTGGTCGAATTCGACCACCACGCAGCACAAGCAATCGAAACCAGCCGCGGCTTCGTCATGCCGCCCGACTGGGTGGGCGCTTCTGCCACCGCAAGCTATTGAGCACTACATTATTCATGACAAGAACATGCCTCTCACGAGGCTGTCATGTTTTTGGCAAAGATCGCTATGCGGCGATCAGTGCATTTTTTCGTCGCGCGCGATTGCCAGCAGGCGGTTGACTTCCTCCTTGTGGTGAATCAGGTTGCTGCGATGCCAGCGACCGATCAGCCACATCACCGACGCCACCAGGGCACCAAACCCGGCAATAGCCGCAAAAGCGGAAACCCCCGCGCCGGTCGCGGTGGTGTACAGGAAACCGAGCGCCAGGATGCATGCCTGTTCGTTGAAGTTTTGTACCGCGATCGAGCGCCCGGCCCCCATCAGGCTGTGACCGCGATGCTGCAGCAACGCGTTCATCGGCACCACCAGGTAACCGCCAATGCCGCCCAGCAGGATCAGAAACGGCGCGGCCACCCAGACGTTGCTAATGAAGATCAGGAGTATCACCAGAAAGCCCATTGCAATAGCCAGCGGAATCACGCTGGTGGCGTTGTCGAGCCGCATGCGCATGCTGGCGACCACCGCGCCGATGGCGGTGCCGATGGCCACCACGCCGACCAGGCCGGAGGCTTCAGTGGTACCGTAGCCCAAAGCGGCTGCCGCCCAGGCCAAAACGATGTACCGCAGGTTGCCGGAGACGCCCCAGAACAGCGTCGTGGTTGCCAGCGAAATTTGCCCCAGCTTGTCGCGCCACAGCACCAGGTTGCAGCGCCAGAAGTCGGTCAGCAAGGCCACCGGCTTCTCCGGCAGGGGCAGCATCGGCGCACCGGTCAGGGGGATGAAGAGGTTGTAGGCGGCCGCGATCACGTACAGAAAGATGATCAGGGCAATCGCTGCCTCGGGCGGCGTGTCGATGCCGAAATCGAGATTGGGAATGTCGATCGCCAGCAGCGCATCCGACACCCGGTGCCCGACCAGTTGGCCGCCCAGCAATACCCCGAGGATGATCGATGCAATGGTCAGGCCCTCGATCCAGCCGTTGGCCTTGACCAGCTGCGACGGCGGCAACAATTCGGTGAGAATGCCGTACTTCGCCGGCGAATAGGCCGCTGCGCCCATGCCGACCACGGTGTAGGCGATCAGTGGGTGGACACCAAACAGCATCATCAGGCAACCGCCCACCTTGAGCGTATTCGAAAGAAACATCACGCGGCCCTTTGGCAGCAGGTCGGCGAATGCGCCCACGAAGGGTGCCAGTGCCACATAGAACAGGGCGAACATCGGCACCAAGGCCGCACGCTGCCATTCCGGTGCGCCGCCGCTCTTGAGCAACTCGATGGCCGCGACAAACAGGGCGTTGTCGGCAAGCGAGGAAAAAAACTGCGCCGCCATGATGGTGTAAAAGCCGGGTTTCATCGTGTCCTTGTGAATTAGAATAAAAGCTTGACAAGTGCCCGCTGAATCCTGATTCCACGATCCGGTTCCTGGCGCATGCGCCCGGCTTTATAGCACGAAAACCTTCTCGCAAATCAACGATTTAGCCTTGACAATCGATCCTCAGGCAGCAGCCTTTCCAACCACTTTCGTGCCCTTCCCACGGCCGCGGGCGCGCGTGCAAGCGGGGCTCTTGGCAGCGCCCAAGGCCTCCTGAGACCATGCCGCGCCCGATCCAGGCCAGGTTTGACTTGGGCGCTTTTGCCCACAACCTTGAAGTGGTGCGCAAGGCCGCGCCGGGCGTACGCGCGTGGGCGGTAGTCAAGGCCAATGCATACGGGCACGGCCTGTTGCGTGCTGCCGGCGCGATGCGCGCCGCCGACGGCTTTGCGTTGCTCGATCTGCACGAAGCGGCACGTCTGCGCGAAGCCGGGTTCGCGCACCCGATCCTGCTGCTCCAAGGCGTGTTCGAAGCGCGCGACCTTGATACCGTCGACGCCTTGCACCTGACACCGGTGATGCATCACTCGGCGCAAATCGACATGCTGCAGCGTGCGACCCTCAGGCGCCCGCTTGACGTGTATTTGAAGTGCAACAGCGGCATGAACCGACTGGGCTTCGGCACCGACGCCGTGCCTGGCGCACACGCACGTTTGAAAGGCATGCCGCAGGTCAAGTCGGTGACGCTGATGACGCATTTCGCCGATGCCGACGGCCCCCTGGGTGTGGCCGACCAGATGGCGCGCTTCGCCCCCTTGGGCGCTCAACTCGAAGCGCCCGCCAGCATGGCCAATTCAGCGGCCATCCTGCGCCATGCCGAAACCCACGGCGACTGGGTGCGACCCGGCATCGCGCTGTATGGCGCCTCGCCGTTCCCCGACCAGAGCGCCGCGCAACTGGGGTTGCGACCGGTGATGACCTTGACCAGCCAGATCATCGCGCTACAAACGCTGAAGCCGGGTGAAGGTGTGGGCTACGGTTTCAAGTACCGGGCAATGGCCGAAACCCGCATCGGCATTGTTGCCTGCGGCTATGCCGACGGTTATCCGCGCCACGCGCCTGCCGGCAACGCAGCCGGCGCCCCGATCATGGTCGATGGCATGCTGACCCGCACCGTTGGCCGGGTGGCGATGGACATGCTGTACGTCGATCTGACTGCGGTACCGCAGGCACGGCTTGGCAGCAAGGTCGTGCTGTGGGGCGGGGACCTGCCGGCCGACGATGTCGCGGCGGCGGCCGGTACGGTGTCATACGAATTGTTTTGCGCCCTGGCCTCGCGCGTTCCTGCGATTGAAATCTGAAGGCGTACGCCACCGCGGCTGGCTGCGCGCGTCACCATGCCCAGAACGAAGGAAATGAATGGCCAAGGTCAAGACCGTGTATGTGTGCTCCGAGTGCGGCGGTGATGCCCCGAAATGGCAGGGGCAATGCCCTGATTGCGGTGCCTGGAATACCCTGACGGAGGTGCGACTGGAGTCGGCCAAGGGTGCCGCGACCAACCGCTACGCCGCCGGCGCGGGTGGGCTTGCAGCCAGCGGGGCGCTGAAGTCACTGGCCGAAATTGAAACACGGGATACCCCGCGCATCGGCAGCAGCATTGACGAGTTTGACCGGGTCTTGGGCGGCGGTTTTGTGCCGGGCGGCGTGGTGTTGATCGGCGGCGACCCGGGCATCGGCAAGTCCACGCTTTTACTGCAGGCGTTAGCTGGCCTGTCATCAACGGCCAAGGTACTTTACGTGACCGGCGAGGAATCGGCGGAGCAGGTGGCTTTGCGTGCCCAGCGCATGGGGCTTTATGCACCGCAGTTGAAACTGCTGCCGGAAATCAGTCTCGAGAAGATCCAGGCGACGCTGCTGGCGGAAATGCCTGCCGTGGCGGTGATCGATTCGATCCAGACGCTTTATTCGGACGCGCTCTCGGCAGCCCCCGGATCGGTGTCGCAAGTGCGCGAATGCGCCGCGCAACTCACGCGCATCGCCAAGCAGACCGGCATCGTGATCGTGCTGGTCGGGCATGTCACCAAGGAAGGCACCATCGCCGGCCCGCGCGTGCTCGAACACATCGTCGATACGGTGCTGTATTTCGAAGGCGACACGCATTCCTCCTTCCGTTTGATACGTGCCTTCAAGAACCGCTTTGGTGCGGTCAACGAGCTGGGCGTTTTCGCCATGACCGATCGCGGTCTCAAGGGCGTGTCCAATCCCTCGGCGCTGTTCCTGTCGCAGCATGATCACGACGTGCCGGGCTCGGCCGTGCTGGTGACCCAGGAAGGCACGCGGCCGCTGCTGGTGGAAATCCAGGCCCTGGTGGATCAGGCACATGCGCCCAATCCGCGCCGACTTTCAGTCGGGCTTGACCAAAATCGTCTGGCGATGCTGCTGGCGGTGCTGCACCGGCATGCCGGTGTCGGCTGCTACGACCAGGACGTCTTCATCAACGCCGTGGGCGGCGTCAAGATCGGCGAACCGGCGGCCGACCTGGCGGTGCTGCTGGCGATCATGTCATCCCTCAAGGGCAAGCCGTTGCCGCGCGGTCTGGTGGTGTTTGGCGAGGTCGGCCTGGCCGGCGAAATCCGGCCGGCGCCGCGCGGCCAGGAGCGCCTGCGCGAAGCAGCCAAGCTGGGCTTCACCCAGGCGCTGATTCCCAAGGCCAACATGCCCAAAACGGCCATCGCGGGCCTCGAACTGATTGCTTGCGATCGCGCGGCGGAGGCCCTGGCGCGTTTTCGCTAGGGCGGCCGGGTGGGCAGCCTGGGGCGCATTTCACGGGCATACAAATGCTATAATCCACATCCACCAGCAGACGGTGCGCCTGTCGCTTTTTCGCGGCCCCGGTAGTCCAAGCGGCGCGCCAACCCAGACCTCATGAAGCCGGTGATCGCACTGGTCGGCCGGCCCAACGTCGGCAAATCGACCCTTTTCAACCGCTTGACCAAGTCGCGCGACGCGCTTGTCGCCGATATCCCTGGCTTGACGCGCGACCGCCACTACGGTCACGGACGCATCGGCGACCGCCCGTTCCTGGTGATCGACACCGGCGGATTCGAGCCTGACGCCAAGTCGGGCATCGTGGGCGAAATGGCCAAACAGGCCTCGCAGGCGATCGCCGAGGCCGATGTGGTGATTTTCCTTACCGACGGCCGCGCCGGCGTCACCGGGCATGACCACACGATCGCCGAAATGTTGCGCAAATCTGGGCGCAAGGCGCTGCTGGCGGTCAACAAGACCGAGGGCATGACGCTCACCGGCATGGCCAACGAATTCTTCGAACTCGGCCTGGGCGAACCACGCCCGATTTCCTCGGCGCACGGCGATGGCGTGCGCGAACTGATCGAACTGGCGCTCGAACCTTTTCCCGAAGAGGAATTGGCGCCTGCGGAAGGTATTGAAAAGCGGCCGCGCATCGCCATCGCCGGGCGGCCAAACGTCGGCAAGTCGACGCTGGTCAACACACTTCTGGGCGAGGAACGCGTCATCGCATTCGACCAGCCGGGCACCACGCGCGATGCGATCTCGATCGACTTCGACTACGACAACCAGCCCTATACCCTGATCGATACGGCAGGACTGCGGCGGCGCGGCAAGGTATTCGAGACCATCGAGAAGTTTTCGGTCATCAAGACCATCCAGGCAATTTCGGACGCCAACATCGTGGTGCTGGTGTTGGACGCGCAGCAGGACATCGCCGATCAGGATGCGCATATCGCCGGCTTCATCCTGGAAGCCGGACGCGCGGTGGTGATCGCGATCAACAAGTGGGACGGTCTGGATGCCTATGCGCGCGAACGGGTCAAGCATGAATTCGCCCGCAAGCTCAAGTTTCTCGATTTTGCCAACGTGCATTTCATCTCGGCGCGTCTGGCGCAAGGGATTGGCGCCCTGATGAAATCGGTGGGCGAGGCCTATGCGGCAGCTACCGCCAAGCTTTCCACGCCACGCATCACCCGTGCCCTGCAAGAGGCGGTGGAGCGCCAGCAACCGCCACGTGCGGGCATGTCGCGTCCGAAAATGCGTTATGCGCACCAGGGCGGCATGAACCCGCCGATCATCGTGGTGCACGGAAACTCGCTGCAACAGGTGCCCGACAGCTACCGACGTTACCTGGAGGGCTATTTTCGGGAAACTTTTCGGCTCAAAGGCACTCCATTACAGGTGCAGTTCAAGCTCGGGCGAAACCCCTACGCGGAGTCCTGATATCCGCAGGTGAAACCGGTTACGGCCCCAAAGCCGCGGCCGGCGACGCCCGCAGCGCCCGTGCTTGGCAGTGATTTGGCGATCGTGTACATTGAAATTTCAACAATAAGACTGGAGTTTTTCCATGAGCAACAAAGGGCAAATGCTACAAGACCCGTTTCTCAATGCCCTGCGGCGCGAGCACATGCCGGTGGCGATTTACCTGGTAAACGGCATCAAGCTGCAAGGACAGATCGAATCCTTCGACCAGTACGTCGTGCTGCTCAAGAACACAGTCACACAAATGGTCTACAAGCATGCGATCTCGACGGTGGTGCCTTCACGCCCGGTCAACATGAGCCTCGAAACGGAAGGCGAAACCTGATTTCGCGCCTCCGCGCCGGCGCGCAGGCCTGAGCGCGCGCCCATGCTGGATTCCTACCAGGCGCCCAAACGCACGGCGCTTGACATCAACGCCAATCAGGCGGCACTGGTTTGCCTTGATTTCGGCGGCGGTGATCATGCCGATGCAGTGGCCGAGTTTCGGCTTCTCTGTCAAAGCGCAGGTTTGATCGAGGTGAGCTTCACGGCCGGCCGCCGCGCGCGCCCCGATTCCGCCTTGTTCGCCGGTTCCGGCAAGGTCGCCGAAATTGCCGCAGCAATCGAGCCTGCCCACGCCGCCATTGCCGTTTTCAATCACATTTTGTCGCCGGCGCAACAGCGCAATCTCGAGCGCGAACTCAAGGTGCCGGTGATCGATCGCAGCACGCTGATCCTCGACATTTTCGCGCAGCGGGCGAAAAGCCATGAAGGCAAAATCCAGGTTGAACTGGCGCAGTTGCGTCATTTGGCCACCCGCCTGGTGCGCGGCTGGACCCACCTGGAGCGGCAAAAAGGCGGTATCGGTCTGCGCGGCCCGGGCGAAACCCAACTCGAAACCGATCGCCGCCTGCTCGGTGACAGGGTCAAGCTCCTGAGCGCACGCCTGCAACGCCTGCAACGTCAGCGCGACGTGCAGCGCCGCGCACGCAGCCGCGGCGGGGTTTTCTCGGTATCTTTGGTTGGCTACACCAATGCCGGAAAATCCACCCTTTTCAACGCCCTCACCAAGGCCGACTCCTACGCCGCCGACAAATTGTTCGCTACCCTGGACACCACCTCGCGGCGCCTGCATTTGGGCGACGCTCTGGATGTCGTGGTCTCGGATACCGTCGGCTTCATCCGCGACCTCCCGCACACCCTGGTGGCGGCGTTTCGCGCGACTCTGGAAGAGACCGCACAGGCCGATCTGCTGCTGCATGTGGTCGATTCCGCAGCGCCGGCGCGCATGGAACAGATCGCCGAGGTGGAGTCGGTGCTCAAGCAAATCGGCGCTGCCGACGTGGCGCAAATTCTGGTCTGGAACAAGATCGACCTGGCCGCCGAAGAGGGCGGTGCGCGCCATCGCGCGAGTGTGGAACGCGACGAATATGCTAATATTTCAAGGTTGTACGTGAGCGCGCGCACCCGCGAGGGTCTGAGTCATTTGCGCCAAGCTCTGATGGAACGTGCGGCGCTATTCAAGCGCGGTTCGGGGCAGAAGAGTGCAGCGATCGCGGCGGGAGCATCGGGCTCATCCGCCGTTTCTGTTTTGTAAGGGCACTGCAGTCCATGCATCTAAATTCGTGGTTGTCAGCAATAAAAAGCCGGATCGCCGGCCATCGTGTGTTCGCCACTGGCGGCGGTCCGCCAGACCTGGAAGAGTTGTGGCGCGATTTCAATCGCAAGCTCTCGGGCATGTTCGGCGGCGCTGGTGGCGGTGGCAACCGCGCGCCTGCCAGCGGCAGCGGCGGCCCACCGAACATGAAATTGTTCGGTGGGGGCATGGCCCTGGTGGCCGCCGTGGTGTTGCTTTTGTGGGCTTCGAGCGGCTTCTTCATTGTGCCGGAAGGCCAGACTGCGGCGATCATGCGCTTCGGCAAGTTCACCGAACAAACCGATCGCGCCGGTTTCAAATGGCGCCTGCCTTACCCGATCGAGCAGCATGAAATGGTCAACTTGCAGCAGTTGCGGCAGGTCGAGGTCGGCTACCGCAACAACGTCAAGACCAAGGTTCTCAAGGAATCGCTGATGCTCACCGATGATGAAAACATCATCGACATCCAGTTCGCGGTGCAATACCGCTTGTCGTCGGCAACCGACTACCTGTTCAACAACCGGGCACCTGACGAAACCGTGCTGCAGGCTGCGGAAACCGCGATGCGCGAACTGGTGGGCAAATCGAAGATGGATTTCGTACTCTATGAGGGCAAGGAGCAGGTGGCAAAATCGGCTGAAAAGCTGATCCAGCAGATCGTCGATCGCTACAAGACCGGCATTCTGATTGTCAACGTGACCTTGCAGAATGTTCAGCCGCCGGAGCCGGTACAGTTCGCATTCGACGATGCGGTCAAGGCCGGCCAGGATCGTGAACGCCAGAAAAACGAGGGCCAGAGCTACGCCAACGAGGTTATTCCGAAAGCCAGCGGCGCCGCCGCCCGACTGACCGAGGAAGCCGAAGCCTACAAGCAGAAGGCGATCGCCGGTGCCGAGGGCGATGCCAGTCGCTTCAAGCAGGTGCTTGCCGAATACTCCAAGGCACCGCAAATCACGCGTGATCGCATGTATATCGAAACCATGCAGCAGGTGTACGCCAACACCTCGAAAGTGATGATCGACGTGCGATCCGGCAATCCCCTGCTGTATCTGCCGCTGGACAAGCTGGTGCAGCAATCGGGCTCCGGCACGGGGGGCTTGCAGGTCGAGCCTTCCGGGACCGGCGCGGCACGCGCGCCGGCCACTGAGGCTGCCGCCGCACCAGTCGGCGAAGCCCGCTCGCGCGACGCGCAGCGCAACCGTGAACGGGAGGGTCGTTGATGCCGCGCGTCGCCTCCGCCGTTTTCGGCCTGCTGCTGCTGGTGATGCTGGCCTCCTCCACCCTCTTCGTGGTCGATCAACGCCAATACGCGATCGTGTTCGCCTTGGGCGAGGTCAAGGAGGTTGTCAATCAGCCCGGCCTGCATTTCAAGTTGCCGCCGCCTTTTCAGAACGTCACGTTCTACGAAAAGCGCATCATGACCATCGATACGCCGGATTCCGACCGCTTCATCACTTCGGAGAAGAAGAATCTGGTGGTGGACTCGTTTGTCAAGTGGCGCATCAGCGACCCCAAGCTTTACTACGTCAGCGTCCAGGGGCGTGAAATCGATGCGGTATACCGCATCCAGCAAAGCCTGAAGGATGCGCTCAACAACGAGATCGGCAAGCGCACCGTCAACGACATGGTGTCGGGTGCGCGTGACAAGGTGATGCAGGACATCAGCAACAAGGTCAACATCGACGCCGGCAAGATCGGGGTTGAGATCGTCGATGTCCGCTTGAAGCGCGTCGAGTTCTCCGACGAAATCAAGGATGCGGTATTCAAACGCATGGAGTCCGAGCGCAAGCGGGTCGCCAACGAACTGCGCTCGACCGGTTTTGCCGATAGCGAAAAGATTCGCGCCGATGCCGACCGGCAGCGTGAGGTGATCCTGGCGGAAGCCATCAAGGGTGCGCAGACAGTCAAGGGCGATGGCGATGCGAAGGCGGCGGCGATCTATGCAGCCGCATTTGGACAGAATCCGGAGTTCTACAATTTCTACCGCAGCCTGGAAGCCTATCGCAACAGCTTCCGCAACAAGGGCGACGTGCTGGTGGTCGAGCCCAATTCCGAGTTCTTCAAGTACCTGAAGAATCCGGGCGGTGGCTCCGGCAAGGGCAAGTAAGCAGCGGCCTTGGGCATTTGTGTCTACATTTCTGGCAGCTCTGGCCCTGATGCTGGTGATCGAAGGTCTGGCACCATTGATCGCCCCGGTGACATGGCGTGAAACGTTCCGCCGCATGATCGACCTGCGCGACGGCCAGTTGCGCTTTGTCGGCGCCGCCTCGATCGCCTGCGGCGCCTTGCTGTACCTGATTGTCGCCTGAGAAGCTCAGGCCCGCATGTCGAACTGGGCGCTGCCTGAGTACATCGCAGACGTGCTGCCACCGGAGGCGCGGCGCATCGAAGCACTGCGTCGTGCCTTACTCGATGTCTTTCGTGCGCACGGTTACGAGTTGACCCTGCCGCCCTTGCTCGAGTACGTGGACTCCCTGTTCACGGGAACCGGCCACGACATGGAGCTGCGCACCTTCAAGCTGGTCGACCAACTCAGCGGGCGCACCATGGGCTTGCGCGCCGACATCACGCCCCAGGTGGCGCGCATCGATGCCCACTTGCTCAACCGCGAAGGCGTGAGCCGCCTGTGCTATTGCGGTCCTGTGCTGCACACGCTGCCGGCCGGACTGGCGGTGAGCCGCGAACCCTTGCAAATCGGCGCGGAGCTTTATGGTCATGCCGGGCTCGAGGCTGACATCGAAATCCAGAACCTCCTGCTCGCAGTGCTCAGGCAAAGCGGAGTGACGGTACGCCTGGATCTCGGGCACGTGGGCGTGTTTCGTGCGCTGGCAGCGCGCGCCTCGCTTGGGGCTGCCGCCGGCGAGAGTCTGTTCGCAATGTTGCAGTCCAAGGACACACCGGCCATCGACGTCGCCAGCGCAAGCGTGGCCGAGCCCCTGCGTTCGGCCTTGCGCCTGCTGCCGCGCTTGTATGGTGGCCCCGAGGTACTGGAGCGTGCGCGGCGCGAACTGCCGGACCTGCCACAGATTCATGCCGCGCTTGACGACCTGGAGCATCTGGTAGCCGCCATCGAGGGCGCCGAGGTCAGCATCGACTTGGCCGAGTTGCGCGGTTACCAGTATCACAGCGGCGTGGTGTTCTCGGCGTACAGCGACGGCCTGCCCAACGCGATCGCGCGTGGCGGGCGCTACGACGAGGTCGGGCGCGCATTCGGCCGGGCGCGCCCGGCGACCGGGTTTTCACTGGATTTGCGCGAGCTGGCGCGACTCACCCCGGATCTCGCCGAATGCACCGGCATTCTCGCGCCCTGGTCGCAGGATGCCGCGCTCAAGGACAAGATCAACGCCTTGCGCTTGGCCGGCGAAGTCGTTGTCAGTGCCTTGCCGGGGCATGATTCCACGTCCTGGCTGCCATGCTGCGCGCGCGAGTTGCGCCTTGAAGCTGGCCGCTGGAGCGTGGTACCGATCCTCCCTGTGGCCGCCGCGGTCACCTGACGGAGTAAAGTCGTAGCGCGCTTTACTTCCCGATCCTGTGCGCAGCCGCGCGCTGTATCAGGCCTTGATCGTCCGCTTTCAATTTTTCATGTAACAGGCATGCCATGGCAAAAAACGTAGTGGTCATCGGAACCCAGTGGGGCGACGAGGGCAAAGGCAAGATCGTCGACTGGATGACAGACCATGCCGATGGCGTGGTGCGCTTCCAGGGTGGCCACAACGCCGGCCACACGCTGGTGATCGCCGGTCGCAAGACCATACTGCGACTGATCCCGTCGGGCATTTTGCGCCCCGATGTAACTTGCTACATCGGCAATGGCGTGGTGCTGTCCCCGGAAGCGCTGTTCAAGGAGATCGACGAGCTTGAGGCCGCAGGCATCCGGGTCTCGAATCGCCTGCGCATTTCACAATCCTGCACCCTGATCCTGCCGTATCACGTGGCGCTCGACCAGGCACGGGAGGCCGCCAAGGGCGCTGCCAAGATCGGCACCACGGGCCGCGGCATCGGTCCTGCCTACGAAGACAAGGCCGGGCGACGTGCGCTCAAGGTGATCGACCTCTTCAACCCCGAGCGCTTTGCCGTCAAGCTTGGCGAGGTGATGGATTTCCACAATTTCGTGCTCACCCAATACCTCAAGACCGCAGCGGTCGATTACAAGGCAACGCTCGACCAGATGCTCGCGTTCGCAGCGCGCTTGAAGCCGATGGTGGCCGATGTTTCCAGTGAGCTGCATGCGGTCTCGGCCGCCGGCAAGAACCTGCTGTTCGAAGGTGCCCAGGGCACACTGCTCGATGTCGACCACGGCACTTATCCTTTCGTCACCTCTTCGAATTGCGTCGCCGGTGCAGCGGCTGCGGGCGCCGGTGTCGGGCCGTCGCAACTGCACTACATCCTGGGCATTACCAAGGCCTATGCGACACGCGTCGGCTCCGGCCCGTTCCCCACCGAGCTTGATGACGCCGTCGGTGATCACCTGCGTGTCAAGGGCAGCGAGTTCGGCTCCGTCACCGGGCGGCCGCGGCGCTGCGGCTGGTTCGACGCGGCGGCTCTCAAGCGCTCGATCCAGATCAACGGCATCAGCGGGCTTTGCATCACCAAGCTTGACGTGCTTGACGGCATGGAGAGCGTCAAGCTGTGCACGGGTTACCGGATGAACGGCGTGGCCTACGACCTGCTGCCGCCGGGCGCCGACAGTGCCGCTGCCTGTGTGCCGGTGTACGAGGAAATGCCGGGCTGGAGCGAAACCACCGTTGGGGTACAACAGCTCGAACGCCTGCCGCAGAACGCGCGCAACTACCTGCAACGACTGGAACAGGCCTGTGGTGCGCCAATCGCCCTGATTTCCACCGGACCCGAGCGCGACCAGACCATCGTGCTGTCACACCCGTTCAAATAAGGCGGGCTTAAGAAAAAAACCTTCATGGCAGACCTCTTTGTATCCTGGAACGACTATCACGATGCCATTGAGCGGCTCGCAGCCAAGGTACATGCATCCGGCTTCGCCTTCAATCAGATCATCTGCCTGGCGCGCGGCGGCCTGCGCGTAGGTGACACCCTGTCGCGCATCTTCAACCAGCCCCTGGGTGTACTGGCGACCCAATCCTACTTTGCCAATCTCGACAAGAGTGAAGAAACCCAGGGAGAACTGACCATCGGCCAGCACATGGCCAAGGTCAATGAGCGCCTGGGCGATCGTGTCCTGATGGTCGACGACCTGGTCGATTCCGGCAAGACCATGCAGGAAGTCGTCAGCCATCTGCGCACCCGCTACCCGGGCATCATCGAGGTGCGCACCGCGGTGATCTGGCGCAAGGGCTGTTCGGTTTTCACGCCGGATTTCTGCGCCGACGATCTGCCGCATAATCCGTGGATTCACCAGCCTTTCGAAATCTACGACAAACTGAAACCGGCCGAGCTGGCCACGCGCCTGGATGCAACGTCCTGAGCACCGAAAACAAAAAGCCGCTCCGGGAGCGGCTTCGCGTTTGTTGCATGCAGTCGGCAAGAGTCGACAAGAGTGGACTATTGAAACTGGTGCCCAGAAAGGGACTCGAACCCCCACAGTGTTGCCACCGCCAGGACCTGAACCTGGTGCGTCTACCAATTCCGCCATCTGGGCATTAAAGCTGACTGCTTTGAACGCTGGAACTGAACAAAACCGTCACCCCAACTCACCAAGATTATAACGAAAATTGAAAACCAACGCACGTAAGTCCACACGCGGGAGCACCCAGGCACGGGCCAATCCGCCGCGACCCGGTTTCGAAGACCGCGTCACAATTCCGTCACGCAGTGAAATAGCGCTGGCGACTGAAGACAATCCGGGCCTTTCGGTCGCCGGGCTTGCCGACATCCTGGCGCTTGAACCCAATGCCCATGATGCCTTCGCGCGGCGTATCGACGCCATGCTGCGCGATGGCGAATTGCTGCTCAAGGCGGGCGGGCGGCTGGCATCGGGTACCGCGCGCTTGATCGAATCGGGGCGCGTCAGTCGCCATCGCGACGGCTTCGGCTTCATCGCGCCGGAATCCGGCGGTGATGACCTATACGTGCCGCCGCATTCGCTTGCAGGCGTGATGCATGGCGATATGGTCACCTTCACGCGACGTGGCTTCGACCGGCGCGGGCGTCAGGAAGCACGCATCGTCGCAGTAGTGGAACGTGCGATCAAGCATGTGGTTGGCCGCTTGAAGCGCGATGGCAAGCATTGGGTGGTGTTGCCGCAGGATCGCAACTTCAGCCAGGAGGTGGAGCTAGAGGGTGTGGCGAGCGGGCGCGAGGGCGAATTCGTCAGTGTGGAAATCACCCGCTACCCCGAAGACGGCCTGGCGATGCAGGGGCGGATCGACGAAGTTCTGGGTGCGGAAACCGATTCCGGCATCGAGATCGAGATCGCCTTGCGCAAGCACGATCTGCCGCATGTGTTCGCCGCCGCAGCCTTGGCGGAAGCCGCCAAATTGCCGGACAGACTGAGGCCGGCCGACTACCGCGACCGACGCGACATACGCGATCTGCCGCTTGTTACCATCGACGGTGAAGACGCGCGCGATTTCGACGATGCGGTATTCGCCGAGGCTATCAAGGGTCGCAGCGGCAGCCCCGGTCGCGGCTTTCGCCTGATAGTGGCAATTGCCGACGTCAGCCACTATGTTAAGCCGGGGGCGCCACTGGATCGCGACGCCCGCGAGCGCGGCACCTCGGTCTATTTTCCGCGCCGCGTGATCCCGATGTTGCCGGAAAAAATCTCCAACGGATTGTGTTCGCTCAATCCTGACGTCGATCGCCTGGTCATGGTGTGCGACATGGTGGTGGGCACAAGTGGCGTCATCGAATCCTACGAGTTCTATCCTGCAGTGATGCACTCGCAGGCGCGCTTCACCTACACCGAGGTGGCCGCCATCCTGGCCGAACCGGAAGGCGAGGCCGCGCGCAAGCGACCGGCGCTGGTGCCGCACCTGCATTGCCTGTACAAGGTATTCAAGGCCCTCCTGGCGTCCCGCGCGCAACGCGGTGCGGTGGATTTCGAATCGACCGAAACCAGGCTGCTGTTCAATGACGCAGGGCGCATCGAGCGAATCGTTCCGGTGGTGCGCAACGAAGCCCACAAGCTGATCGAGGAATGCATGCTGGCAGCCAATGTATGCGCCGCCGACATTCTGGAAAAGCACAAGCACCCGGCGCTGTACCGGATTCACGCCGGACCGACACCGGAGAAACTGGAAAACCTGCGCGCCTTCCTCGGGCCGCTGTCGTTAGCGCTCGGGGGCGGCGACGATCCGACCGCGATGGACTATGCAAGACTGGCCAATTCGGTCAAGGGTCGGCCTGACGCCGGACTGATTTCCAGCGTCATGCTGCGCTCCATGCAACAGGCTCAGTACAACCCCGACAACATCGGCCATTTCGGGCTGGCGTACGACAAATATGCGCACTTCACCTCGCCGATACGCCGCTACCCGGATCTGCTGGTGCATCGTGCGATCAAGGCCGTTCTCAAGCACAGCCGCTACCATGAGGAAGACTGGGACGCGCTCGGCGCGGAGTGCTCGCACCACGAGCGGCGTGCCGACGATGCCTCGCGCGAGGTGCAATCCTGGCTCAAGTGCCAGTATGCCTACGAGCATCTTGGCGACGAATTCGAGGGATCGATCAGCGGTGTCGCCGGGTTCGGCATTTTCGTCACGCTCGACGAACTGTTGATCGACGGCATGATCCATGTCTCCGAACTCGGACGTGACTACTTTGTGTACGACGAGAGTCGTCATGTGTTGCGCGGCGAGCGCTCGGGCCAGGTCTATGGTCTGGGGCAACGGGTCTCGGTGCGCATCGTGCGGGCTGATCCGGATGCGCTGAAGATCGATCTCGCGCTGGCCGAGGCCGGGTCCGACGAGAGCACGGCCCAGCGCTCGGAGGATCGCGAAAGCAGGCCGGCGGCCCCGGGCTATGCACAACCACGCGGCGCTCGCAAGAAAGCCGGCGCCAAGGCATTGGCGGCGCCTGTCAAGCCCAGGGCGAAAGCCGCGCCGAACAAGGCGCGCCCCACTGCAAAATCAAAAACCCGTAAACGCGTTCAAGGAAAAACATCATGACACTTCCCCACAGCATGAAATACATCGACCACGGCCAGGGCGGCGCAGCCGATTGCATGCAGATCAAGAGCGGCCCCTTGCCACAGCTAAAGCCCGGGGAGGTGCTGATCGAGGTGGCCTACGCCGGTGTCAATCGCCCGGACGTGGCGCAGCGCTCCGGCAAGTATCCGCCACCGCCCGGCGCCTCGCCTACCATCGGCCTGGAGGTTTCGGGGCAGGTGGTGGCGCGTGCCGCGGACGTGACCCGATGGAACGTCGGCGACAAGGTATGTGCACTGACGCCAGGCGGCGGCTATGCCGAGTATTGCGCTACGCCTGCCTCCAGTTGCCTGCCGTTACCTGCCGGACTCTCCATGCGCGAAGCGGGTGCGCTGCCCGAGAATTTCTTCACCGTGTGGACCAACGTGTTCGATCGCGGCCGCCTGGCCGCAGGTGAGACCTTCCTGGTGCATGGCGGCTCGTCAGGCATCGGGATTACTGCGATTCAGCTGGCCAAAGCTTTCGGCGCCACCGTCTACACCACCGTTGGCAACGCCGAAAAGGCGGCAGCGGTCAAAAGGCTCGGTGCAGATGCCGCCATCAATTACCGTACCCAGGACTGGGCCGAGGAAATCGCCAGGCTGACCGAAAAGCGCGGTGTAAACCTGATCCTCGACATGGTCGGTGGGCCCTATATCGAGAAGAACCTGAAATCCCTGGCACCCGACGGCAGGTTGGTGCAAATCGCCTTCCTGCAGGCCTCGCGCAACGAGATCGACCTGCTGCCGATCATGGTCAAGCGCCTGACCGTCACCGGTTCGACCCTGCGTCCGCGCACCATCGAAGCCAAGGCGGCGATGGCGCAATCGCTCTTGACCAAAGTGTGGCCGCTGATCGAGGCCAGGAAGGTCGGCACCCTGATCCACGCCGAATTCGCGCTGGCCGACGCGCCGCGTGCACATGAATTGATGGAAGGGTCGACGCACATCGGCAAGATAGTTCTCAAGGTGCGTAGCTGAGTCGCGGCATCGTCTACATGTCCAATACGCGCTTCATCTACGGATTTCACGCGGTTGCCGGGCGCATCAAGCAGCGCTCGGCCTCCGTGCACGAGGTGTATGTGGATGCCACCCGGCGCGATGCCCGCACCCGCGACCTGATCAAGCTGGCCGCATCGTTCAAGGTGCGGGTGGTCGAAGTCGACGGTGCGCGCCTGGACGGCATGGCCGGTGCCGGCCGCCACCAGGGCGTCGCGGCCAAGGCCGACGCGGTCGAGCTCGCGGTGTCGCTCGATGATGTGCTCGATGCGGTTGTCGGGCCGCCGCTGGTGCTGGTGCTCGACGGCGTCACCGATCCGCACAACCTGGGCGCCTGCCTGCGCACGGCGGACGCCGCCGGCGTGCACGCTGTGCTCGCCCCCAAGGACCGCGCGGTCGGCCTCAACGCTACCGTGATCAAGGTGGCCTCGGGTGCGGCCGATACCGTGCCCTACATCACTGTCACCAATCTGGCGCGCTCGCTGCGCGAACTCAAGGAGCGCGACATCTGGATCGTCGGTGCCACCGAGGATGTGCCCATGGCCCACCACGCACCCGGCCTGGCGCGGCCTCTGGCCTGGGTGCTGGGCGCCGAAGGCGAGGGGCTGCGCCGCCTGACCCGCGAGACCTGCGACGAACTGCGCCACATACCGATGGCCGGCAGCATCGAGAGCCTGAATGTGTCGGTGGCTGCGGGCGTTTGCCTGTTCGAGGCGATGCGGCAGCGCGCCGCTACCTGAGCGCGGCAAGCCGGCGCCGGCCCCTACAGGCGCAGTTGCAGGAAGCGCAGCAGGCGCGGCGCCAGAAAGCCGTTGTGGCTGCCTGCTTCGTCCAGCGGATCAACCACCCAGAAGTGCGGCGCACCTTCAAGCACCACCGGCCGTGCGAAGTGCCCGGCCTGCTTCAGCGCGCGCAGGAACACCTCGGACTGATTGCGATAATCCACGGTGTCATCGCGCGTGCCCCACACCACCAGAAACGCGGTCGCGTTGTTGCGCCCTGAAATCCATGCCAGCGGCGAGGCGTCGAAGTAGGCACGCTTGTCGTCGATGGCGGCGAAACCCATCAGTTTCTCGGTGATCATGTCGCGCGTGCGTACTTCGATATCGTGCTGCCACTGGGCCAGCAGGTCAAACACGCCATAGATCGGCACCACCGCCTTGACGCGGGTTGAAAGCGTGGCATACGGGTCGTGTGGATAGGCGCCGGCGAAGTGCGGGTGGTCGCCCGCCAGGGCCGTAAGCGAAGCCAGGTGGCCTCCGGCCGAGTCGCCCATCAGCGCGATACGCTCGGGGTCGATCTTGAAATCGGCGGCCCGGCCACGCGCGAACTGCAGCGCCGCACGCACATCGTGCAGTGCCTCCGGAAAGGTCTTGCGGCCGGGTGCCGACAAGCGGTAAGTCACGGCAAACACAACGTATCCGCGTGCTGCCAGCCATGGCCCCCAATGGGCGTAGGCGAACGGCCCGCCAACCTGCCAGCCGCCACCGTGGATCGCGATGACCGCCGGAAACGGGCCATCGCCTGGCGGGATATACATGTCACCGGCAAGGCTGATGCCGTCGTGCTGCACGAATTCCACGCCCTGGCGCAGTTCGAATTTTCCAGGCTGCCCGGGGGCAACGGCGGATGAAGTCATGTCAGGTCTCCAATGTCAATAGAGCCTTGC
The DNA here is from genome assembly GCA_964470865.1 of uncultured Burkholderiales bacterium. Taxonomy (GTDB): domain Bacteria; phylum Pseudomonadota; class Gammaproteobacteria; order Burkholderiales; family JAEUOS01; genus JAEUOS01. The sequence continues at coordinate 38,144 of CAYYFR010000027.1, forward strand.
TTTGCAAGGCAAGAGTGCAAGGCGCGATGGGTTTGAGAGTAGCATGCGAGGCCATCCTTGAGAAAGAACCCGATGTCCACGCCCACCCCCATTAACGCCTTCATCGACGACATGGCTACCCGCATCTACGTCGAACTTTCCAGCCGCGTCGTGCTGGCACCGGCACAGGCGGATAAGCCCAAACCGACCCCGGATGCCCTGGCGCGCATGAGCTACAAGCTGGCCGAGGCGTTCGTGCTGGTACGCGCAGATCGCACCGGCGAGCCGGTGGTGGCGAAGTACGAGGTCAAACTGTCGGATGTCGGCGGCTTGTAGCAGCTGAGGCTCGACCTAAAGGTCGCGCCGCGCCAGGCTGAAAGTTTGCCCGCTCGGCCCGGAAGCTGCCTGCGTGGCCATGAAAAGGGCCATCGGCACCACGTCCTCGGCCTCTTTGAACCATTCGGCCGCGCCGGTGGCGGCACGCAGTTGCGCTTCGCGCCCGGCGATGAAGGCCGTCAGTACCGGCCCGGGCACCAATTCGTTGACCGCGATGTTGCTCACCGCCAGTTCCTGCGCCAGCACCCGCACCAGCATGTGCAAGCCGGCTTTGGAAGCGGCGTAGGCCGAGCGCGTGGGGGTGCCGCGATGTCCCATGCCGGATCCGACGAAGATCATCTTGCCGGCACCGCGCCGCTTGAGCGCCGGAATCGCCGCCTTGGCGGTACAAAAGGCGCCGATGAGGTTGACCTCGATGGTGCCGCGCCACGCCTCTACATCGGAATCCTCGACCGGCTTGTTCTCCAGCGCAACGCCCGCGGCCGCCACCACGATATCGATGCCGCCGAATTGTTTTTCCGCCGCCGTGCAGAGCGTGTTCATGGCATTGAACTCGGCAACATCCGCGGGCGCGGCCATAGCATGAGCGCCTTCGGCGCACACCAGGAGCGCGGTTTCCTCCACTTCTGTGCGAGTGCGTGAAACGCAGACGATCGAGGCACCGGCCCGCGCATAGCCGATCGCGATCGCGCGCCCGATGCCGCGCCCGGCGCCGGTGATCAGCGCGACCTGGCCTGCAAGCGGGCCCGAATTTGTGCGCATGAAGCCGCTTCGATGCGTGAACGACTAGATGAAAACCGACTTCATCTGGCCGCTTGGATAGCGTGTGCCGGCCGCAGCGCCTCTGGGAAAGGCCTGCGCCAGGCGTTCGAGTTCGGTCGTCGACAGAGCAACGTTCAGTGCAGCGAGATTCTCGTGCACCCGTTCCACCCGCTTGGTGCCGGGAATGGCAACCACATCGCGTCCTTGCGCCAGCACCCAGGCCAGCGCCACCTGCCCAGGGGTACAGCCTTTTTCCGCAGCCAGTGTCTGCAGTGATGTCACCAGCTTGCGGTTGCGCTCCAGGTTCTCTGCGGCGAAACGCGGATGATCCTTGCGGCGATCGTTGGCCACATCGGCCGTGCCCTGTACGGCACCGGTCAAAAGGCTTCGGCCCAGCGGTGAATAGGCAACGAAGGAAATGCCCAACTCGCGGGTGGTGGCCAGCGTTTCCTCGGCTTCCTCGCGGTACAGCAACGAGTACTCCGTTTGCACCGCAGCCAGCGGATGCACCTTGTGTGCGCGGCGGATGGTGGCCGGATTGGCTTCGCACAGGGCGAGATAACGAACCTTGCCGGCGGCGACCAACTCCGCCATCGCCCCGATGGTGTCCTCGATAGCCACTTTTGGGTCGATGCGGTGAATGTAATAGAGATCGATGACCTCGGTGTCCAGGCGTTTCAGGCTGGCCTCGCATGCGGCCTTCACATACTCCGGGCTGCCATCGACACCATTGCCGCCGCCTTCCTGGCGCACCTGTCCGAACTTGGTCGCCAGGATCACGTTTTGGCGCCGCCCCTTGAGGGCTCGGCCGAGCAGGGTTTCGTTCTGGCCCCAGCCGTACATGTCGGCGGAATCGAGAAAATTGATGCCGGCATCGAGCGCCGCGTGTACCACCCTGATACCGTCATCGTCGCTGACCGCACCGTACACGCCGGAGAGCGACATGCAGCCCAGCCCGATGCTGGTGACATCCAGACTGGAGGCGCCGAGACGGCGGGTTGGCAGGGCAGGTGGCATGGTGGGCTCGCGCTTGGTTGGGGACGGCGGGGCCATTCTACGAAAATATCGCGCGCTGCAGATCCGAGTAGCACTGCCGTGCGGATGCGGTAGCATCGCGGGTTACCTGCCTGGCCGACCATCTGGCCGACCAGCGCGGCGGCATACAACAAACCGGCGCCGCCGTGAAGCGGGCGCATCTGGAGGAACGACAAGTGAGCGAGGTCACAGAGGTCACAGTTTTCGTTGAACACGAGCGGCATGGTGCGGTGCATCTGCTGCGCCTGAATAACCCGCCGGTCAACAGCCTGCGCAACGAGTTGCGCCTGCAACTGGCGCGGGCCCTTGACGCGGCGCGCGCCGAGGGTGCCACGGGCGTGGTGCTTGCCGGCAACGGGCGCATGTTCTCGGCCGGCGCCGAATTGCGCGAGATCGGCGGCGTGCGCCCGCCGCCGCTACTGCCTGACGTGCTGACGGCGATCGAGAGCTATCCAGGGGTGGTGGTAGCGGCCATTCACGGCACTGCCTTTGGCGGCGGCCTGGAACTGGGCCTTGCATGCCATGCGCGCCTGGCGGCTGCGGGCACCCAGTTCGCGTTGCCCGAAGTCAAGCGCGGGCTGATTCCCGGTGCCGGCGGCACGCAGCGCCTGCCGCGCCTGATCGGCGCGCAGGCGGCGCTGAAAATGATCCTGTCGGGCGACCCGGTGTCAGCGCAACAGGCGCACACGATGGGCTTTGTCGATGCAGTCATCGAGGGCAACCTCGAAGCAACGGCCATCGCATGGGCCGGCAATGCGTCCGGCCGAAAATTCACGCTCGCGCGCGATCGCACCGAACACGTCGTCGGCGCCGACCTGGCGGCGTTTGACGCACTCGCTGCCAGCCTCAACAAACGCACGCGTGGCCAGCAGAGCCCCCTGCAATGCGCCGACTCGGTACGCAATTCGCTCACCTTGCCGTTCGACGAGGGCATTGCCGCGGAGCGACGCATTTCGGCGCAAGCCGGCGCCAGCGAGCAATCGCGCGCCATGCGCCACGTCTTTTTTGGCGAGCGCGAGGTGCAACGGGTGATCGGCATGCCGGCCGACACTCAAGGATTGCCGGTCAAGCAGGTGGTGGTGATCGGTGCCGGCACCATGGGCGGCGGCATCGCGATGTCGTGCGCCAATTTCGGCTTGCCCGTCACTGTTGTCGAACGCGATGCCGAGGTTCTTGCAAAGGGCATCGCCAAATGCCGCGCCAACTGGCAGCGCACGGTCGACGCCGGCAAGCTGGCCGCGGCGGAAATGGAGCGGCGAGTGGCGCTGCTTGGCGGTTCGACCAGTCTGGACGTGGTGGCACAGGCCGATCTGGTGATCGAGGCGATCTACGAGAACCTCGACGCCAAGCGCGCTCTGTTCAGCGAACTCGATCGCATCGCACGGCCCGGCGTGGTGCTGGCATCGAACACCTCGACCCTCGATATCGACAAGATTGCCGAGGCCACGGCCCGGCCGCAATTGGTGCTGGGCATGCATTTCTTCAGCCCGGCCAATGTCATGCGCCTGTTGGAAATCGTGCGCGGCAAGGCCACCTCGGACGCGGCGCTGGCCACCGCGATCGAGGTCGGGCGGCGCATCGGCAAGCTCAACGTGGTGGTCGGCAATTGCGACGGCTTTGTCGGCAACCGCATGACCGGCAAGCGCGGCCCGCAAATCGAGCGCCTGCTGATCGAAGGCTGCATGCCGCAGGACATCGATCGCGTGATGGAAGCCTACGGCATGGCGATGGGACCGCTGGCCACCGGTGATCTGGCCGGGCTCGACATCGGCGCGGCGGTACGCAAGGCGCGCGGCACGGTGGCGCCGGTGGCCGACGCCATCGTGGCCGCCGGGCGACTCGGGCAAAAGACCAACGCGGGCTACTACCGCTATGACGAGAATCGCAAGCGCCTGGCCGATCCCGAGGTCGAGCGCATCATTCTCGCGGTTTCGGCCAGCCAGGGCGTCACGCGCCGGCGTATCGATGACGCCGAGATTCTCGAGCGGGTGTTGCTGCCGATGGTCAACGAGGGCGCACGCATCCTTGAAGAGGGGATCGCGCAACGTGCCATCGACATCGACGTGATTTTTGTCAATGGCTTCGGCTGGCCGGCCTGGCGCGGCGGCCCGATGTTCTGGGCCGATACGCAAGGGTCGGCCCAGGTGCGAGGGCGCCTGGCCCACTATGCCGCGCTGACTGGCGACGCCAATCTGGCGCCGGCGCCG